>JBDNGW010000528.1:0-8604 GCA_041689735.1 Leeuwenhoekiella sp.
ACTTTTTTTTGGTTTCGCCGAAAAGCACCAATTAGAGAACAGATTATATACAGGCATTTTTGGCCTTAAATAAGCCAAAAACACCTGGAAATCAGAAGGGATTTAATCTCTGTCCATTTCATAAAGAAGCAGACTTTTCTGTGGCTTCGTCGACAAACAACAATTTGAAAGCGTATTGAAAACAGGCGTTTTTGATCTTAAATCAGCCAAAAAGTAGCTGAAAATCAGAAGGGACTTGAGATACGTCCGTTTCACAAGGAAACGAACTTTTTGGCTTTGCCGAAAAGCATCAAGGAGAAAACAGATTAAATACATTAAAATGAGAGCGTTTATATTAAAACCGTATACGTGATAAAAAAGCAATAGAGGCCAACGAGTAATAAACCTTTCCATCTATTAAAGGTTTTAAAAGGCTTGATAAACGCCAAGGGCAATAAAATAATGGCAAAGCCCAGCAACCAGAAAATAGTGCTGGAAAGAATGAGCGGGTCTATTACATAGATAGGTGTGATAATGGACGTAAGCCCCAGCACTGAAGCGATATTGAAGATATTTGACCCTATTAAATTACCCAGGGACAATGCCTTTTCCTTTCTTATCACCGCCATTACCGAAGCCGCCAGTTCCGGAATGCTTGTACCTATCGCCAGCACAGTTATCGCAATCGCATAATCTCCCACACCCAGCATTATGGCGAGCGTTGTAGCTCCGGAAACAACCAGCTCCGCACCAAAATAGAGTCCGGTGGCGCCTATGAGAAACCAAAGGATTATTTTGAAGTATGACGTTTGAGTCTGTTCGATCACAACGATATCTTCTTGGGATTTTTCAGATTTGCTATTTATTCTCGTCCGTCGTATCAACAATATAAGGTAAAGTATAAGCCCCAGAAAAAGACCGATTCCCTCTATGCGGCTGAGTATCCCATCATTGAGCAGTGCCAGATAAAGTGCCATTGAAAATAAGACCATTACCGGCCAGTTGAACAGAAAAAAATCCCGGTCAACTTCAAGATTGCCCAGCAGCGCCGTTAAGCCCAGTACAAGGCCTATATTTGCGATGTTGCTACCTATTACATTTCCCAGGGCAATGTCTGACAGGCCATCTAAAGCTGCCTGTAAACTCACCAATAATTCAGGCGCAGAGGTGGCAAAAGATACCACGGTAAGTCCAACGAGCATTTTTGAGAGGTTAAACTTATAAGAAAGCCCAACCGCAGACCGCACCAAAAAATCGCCGCCAACGACCAAAAGTACCAATCCAATCAAAATATAAACTATGCCCATAAATCGTATTTAAAAACGCGAAGATAATCAAGATAAAAGTGACCTACAAATGATCTATTTTGGTAATTCAGCAAGCAATTTTACAGCTTCTACGGCCGGTTTTACATCATGAACGCGAAGTATAGAAACGCCCTGCATCAATGCAACTGTATTTAAAACCATGGTACCGTTGAGGGCTTCGTCCGCTTTTAGATTCAGGGTTTTATAAATTGTTGATTTTCGGGAGAGACCGGCAAGTAATGGGAGATCTAAGGTTTTCAACAATTCCAATTTCTGGAGGAGTTCAAAATTCTGTTCGATTGTTTTCGCGAAACCAAATCCGGGGTCGATGATCAGATCATTGATGCCCAGCGCACGTGCACTTGCAACGCGCTCGCTAAAGTAAAAAAGTATTTCTTTAACTAAATCGTCATAATGTGCAAGCGTTTTCATGGTCTGCGGCGTGCCACGCATGTGCATCATAATGTAGGGTACCTGCAGTTTTGCAACGGTGGGCAGCATATTTTCATCCAGTTTTCCTGCGGAAATATCGTTGATGAGCGCCGCACCGGCCTCAATACCGCGCCGCGCAACATTTGACCGAAAAGTATCTATGGAAAGCAACAACTCTGGGAAGTGCTGTAGCAACGACTCGACAACCGGCAACAAGCGCTTAAGTTCTTCCTCCTCGGTAATATCATTTGCGTCAGGCCGTGAGCTGTAGGCGCCCAGGTCTATAAAAGTCGCACCTTCTGCATTCATGAGGGCCGCTTGCTCTAGAATGGCATTTTCGTCACGGAATTTTCCACCGTCATAAAAAGAATCCGGGGTAAGATTAAGGATTCCCATAATTGTGGGAGTTTCCAGCGAGATCAGTTGTCCTTTACAAGTAATGCTTTTCATTAATGAGGGCTATTTTATGCTTATACGTTTAAACACCTAAAGTAGATTCTTGTCATGCTGAGCCCTTCGACTTTGCTCAGGATAAACTAAAGTCGAAGAATAGACAAAAAGCATCTCGACTGCACCTGCCTTTGCCGGTAGGCAGGCCTGCCTACCGGCAAAGGCAGGCTCGATGTGACAGAAAACATATGACATTTCGTATTTAGAAGTGTTTACGGATATGCAGTGGATTTTTTATAAAATTGCGTATTTTGGGTATTTTAAATATTTTAGGCGAAATTTACGCAAATTCATACGCATTAATGAGTCAGACCAGTAAACAATATGATGAAGTAATCGCAACCTGTCGGGCACTTTTTGCCCATAAAATGGAAGATTATGGCAGTGCATGGCGTATTTTGAGACTGCCATCACTTACAGATCAGATCTTTATAAAAGCCCAGCGCATACGTGGCTTGCAACAAAACGCAGAACAGCGCGTTGCGGAAGGCGATGTGCCAGAATTTATAGGCATTATCAATTACTGTCTTATAGCGCTCATTCAGCTGGAAAAAGGGGTCGCTAAGCAGCCCGATCTCGACCTGGAGGAATCGCTGGAGATTTATGATCAAAACGTACGCGCGACTAAAAGCCTTATGGAAAATAAAAATAATGATTACGGCGAGGCCTGGCGTGAAATGCGCATCAGTTCGCTTACAGATTTAATCCTTCAGAAGCTGTTACGCGTTAAGCAGATTGAAAACAACGCGGGCAAAACGCTGGTTTCCGAAGGTATTGACGCCAATTATCAGGATATGATCAATTATGCAGTTTTTGCGCTTATTTTGAAGGGAGAGGGGTGATTGAAAGGAGTATATAGTAAAAAGAGTATAGAGTATAGAGCGTATATTGTAAAGAGAGTATAGAGTAAAAAGAGTATAATGTATATTGTATAGAGTAATAGAGTAATAGATTATAGAGTAAAGAATAAAGAGCAGAGAGCAAAGAGTATAGAATACAAAGGATAAGGAGTAAAGAGTTAAGAACATAGCGTAAGAAATAAAAAGTAAAATCAGGGGAATTGGGTCGAAGTGGCTGATTTTCCGTTAAATCGAGGATTTTTTGAAAATAATAGTCAATGTTTTACGAATTGTAGTTGGGATCCTGTTCATTATTTCGGGGTTTATAAAATTGAACGATCCGGTAGGGTTTTCGTATAAACTGCAGGAATATTTCAGTCCCGGCGTGTTGGATCTTGATTTTTTAAGTCCGTATGCGCTAGGCTTAGCCGTTATTCTTGTAATCATTGAGTTGGTGCTGGGTATTGCAATGATCATTGGGTATTATAAAAAAGCCACATTGTGGCTGTTGTTGGCCATGACCCTGTTCTTTACATTTCTTACCTTTTATTCGGCCTATTATAATAAGGTCACAGATTGCGGTTGTTTTGGCGACGCATTACCGTTGACGCCCTGGCAGTCGTTTTCTAAGGATGTAGTACTGCTGGTAATGATCCTGATTTTAATCGCTGGGCAACGCTATATACAGCCGTTTTTTACCCGTTTTGGGCGTACAATCGTAATTTTTATGTCCTTTGTGGCTTCACTGTGCTTTGGTTATTATGTGCTTATGCATCTTCCGCTTATTGATTTTAGGGCGTATCATGTAGGCGCAAACATTGAGGATGGCATGCAGGTTCCAGAAGGAGCGCAGGAGGCCATTTATGATTATCGCTGGAAATTTAAGGAGGACGGCCAGGAAAAAGTAATCACAACAACCGGCGATTATCCACAAAGCGATGGCGAATTTATAGGTGTGGAAACCGAAATGATTCAACCGGGATATGTACCGCCCATCCACGATTTCAGTATAGAAAAAAACGAAGAGGATTACACAGAGCAATTTTTGAACACCGAAAATCTTCTGGTCATTGTGGCCTATGATATTTCAAAAACCGAATGGAACGGGTGGCCGAATGTAAAAAAACTTACTGATGAAGCACTAAAAAAAGGCTATGAAGTGATTGGGCTTTCCGCCTCTGGCGAAGATATAACCCAAGATCTCATCATCAAGCAAAAGTTGAATTTTGAATTTTACGCTACAGATGCCACCACGCTCAAAACCATTGTGCGTAGCAATCCGGGCATTGTAAAACTGCGGAAGGGCACAATTCTGCAGAAAGAGCACTGGAACGATGTGGATGAAGTAGAGCTGGAAACTTTGGCGACTGCCAAACCAAACCTGGACCTTTCCCTGAAGTTCAAACTGGACACGATCGCCCGTCTGGATAACCAATTTTGGGAACTCGCCCAATTAACCGGCTTCAAAAAAGAGGAACTGGCGCGTCAATGGGGCCTCCGGGCAGAAGATTATGAAGGAGATTGGGTCACCCGCGAAAAAATGCTTTCAATGAGTAATTTAGATCTAGTGACTTCATATCTTAATAAAAACCGATATCCCGGAAAAGATACGGTAGGAGAACCTACAAATTTGGTCGCGTTTGAAGTCATCAAGCACAACCCGGAACAGATTCCATATTATCTGGATTTGCTTAGAAAAGCGGGTAGGGAAGGGCAGTTGCCGTTTACCCTGGTGGCGGAACTGGAAGATCGTTATCTTATGGCTCAGGGCAAACCGCAACTTTATGGAACCCAAGCTTGGGTCACCTCTAAAAACGGTGCTTTTATATGGCCGATTGCACAGCCCGATACCGTGGATCTTCGTAGGAAAAACGCCGGTTTTACCCTAAAAATAGCCGATTATGCCAGAGAATTGATAGGTTTCGATCATGAATATGCTGCAATGACCGTGGCTCAAATTCAAAAACTTTAAGAAGTGCTGAAAAACCTGTTATATAAATTGGGCTACGCGTTGCTGACACTTTTTGGGGTGGTCACGGTAATATTTTTCCTATTTACGGTACTTCCCGGTGATCCTGCGCGCATGATGCTAGATCAGAACGAGGATCCAGAGCAGCTCGCCATTATCAAACAGAAATACGGCTTTGACAAACCACTTCTTACCCAGTATTTTTATTATCTCAATGACCTTTCTCCCATTTCGCTACATAGTACAGTAGCGAGCGACTACACCTTTCTGGAGGACGGAAAATATACCTATACACCATTGGCCAACTTTGGCAGTGAGATTTTAGTGCTCAAAGCACCATATTTACGGGAATCCTTTCAGAAATCGGGCAAACCGGTCACTCAGGTCATAGGTGATACTTTGCCGAATACGCTTGTACTTGCGGTAAGTGCCATTGTGATCGCGATCCTTATTGGGATCGTTTTGGGCGTGATCTCGGCAAATTATCAAGATACCTGGCTAGATAAAGCGATACAGGTTTTCAGTACGTTGGGAATGAGCGTTCCCAGCTTTTTTAGCGCTATATTGTTTGCCTGGTTCTTTGGTTTTGTGCTGCATGAATATACAGGGCTCAACATGACCGGCAGTCTTTACGCAATGGACGATTTTGGAGAGGGTATTCACATACAATGGAAGAATATTATTCTACCCGCAATAGTTCTGGGCATACGGCCGCTGGGCGTTGTCATTCAGCTCATGCGCAATTCCCTGCTTGAGGTCTATAATCAGGATTACATACGCACTGCCCGCGCTAAAGGGCTCAACCCCTTTCAGATTGTGCGTGGACATGCTTTGAAAAATGCATTGAACCCTGTGGTAACCGCGGTTTCTGGGTGGTTTGCATCTATGTTGGCTGGGGCGGTATTTGTAGAATATATATTTGGTTGGAACGGTTTGGGCAAAGAGATAGTAGATGCCCTAAACACGTTGGACCTCCCCATAATCACCGGTGCCGTTCTCGTAATCGCTACCATGTTTATCATTATCAATATTCTGGTAGACCTTATTTACGGCTGGCTGGACCCTAAAGTTCGTCTATAATTTGTAGAATAGCCTTCTCTGTTCTATTTTTATAGCTTATTTCCGATTAAAAAATCCCCAAAAGACGCAATAACTAACTAAAAAGATACCAACTAAAATTTTATCAACTTTATATTATGAGAAAAAAAATAGTAGCAGGCAACTGGAAGATGAATTTAGGACTTGATGAGACGCAAAACCTTATAACGGAATTTAAAAAAATAAATAAAACATCTGATGCAGAGGTGATCATTGCCCCTGCTTTCACTAATCTTTTTAGTGCCTTTGAAGCTTTGAAGAATACAGATATCGACATCGCGGCACAGAATATGCACGAGTCTGAAAAAGGAGCATTCACCGGGGAAATTTCTGCTGGGATGTTAAAAAGTATAGGAGTGACCACCGTCATTTTGGGGCACAGTGAGCGCCGTCAAATCTATGGCGAGAATGAAAACCTACTTACCGAAAAGGTGAATCAGGCACTTAAAAATGATATGCGAATCATTTACTGCTTTGGTGAAGAACTTAAGGACCGTAATTATGGCGAGCATTATGAGGTGGTGGGCAAGCAGATCGCCAATACCCTTTATCATCTTGAGGCAGAGGCATGGAAGAATATTGTATTGGCCTACGAGCCGGTTTGGGCCATTGGTACGGGAGAAACGGCCACGCCCGAACAAGTTCAGGAAATGCATGCTTTTATACGTAAAGAAGTAAAACACGAGTATGGTGAAGAAGTAGCAGATTCCCTTAGTATATTGTACGGTGGTAGTGTAAAACCCGCTAATGCGAAGGAAATTTTTTCTAATGAGGATGTGGATGGAGGCCTTATTGGCGGAGCTTCATTGATTGCCGAAGATTTTATGGCCATTGTAAACTCATTTTAGGGTACGGCCTCTCAAAAATTATTAGGTCAACTTATGGCAGAAACCTATATAGAATATGTATTCAACGTAGAACCCCTGCAGCCGGGGGTTGATATTTTGATCGCCCAACTGAGCGAACTTGAATTTGAAAGTTTTTCTGAAATTGATATTGGGCTAAAGGCCTATATTGTTGAAGCGCATGACAAAGAGGATTTATTGGAAGGCATACAGGTACTTCAGAATTCGGAGTTTACCATTAGCCACACTAAATCAAGAATAGAACCCATTAATTGGAACGCGGAGTGGGAGCGGAATTTTGAACCTATAGAAGTAGATGGAAAGTGTGCCGTTAGGGCGCCTTTTCATCCCAAAACGGATGTGAAATACGATATTGTGATCGAGCCCAAAATGTCATTTGGTACCGGTCATCACGCCACCACATATTTAATGATCAAGCATGTATTGCGACTGGATCTTCACAACAAGAAAGTACTTGACATGGGCTGTGGCACTGGTATTCTGGCGATACTTGCTGCAATGCGTGGGGCAAAAACAATAGATGCGATTGATAACGACCGCTGGTGTTACGAGAATGCTTTGGAAAACGTACAACGTAATAGGACACCTCAAGTTACGGTAAAACTTGGTGACGCCAGTTTATTGGGCGATACTAGTTATGATGTGATTATAGCAAATATCAACAGAAATATCTTAATGGAAGACCTTCCCGCTTATGCGAACTGTCTGAATGAAAAAGGTATTTTATTGCTCAGCGGATTCTATACGGAAGATATACCTGCGCTTACCGAAGTATGCAATCCACAGGGAATTAATTTTATCATGAATTTTGAAAGAAATAATTGGGTAGCTTGTAAATTTGTAAAAAATTAGTTGGTGTATACTAAAATTTAAGGCGATGAGTACAAAGAAAAAAATTCAAGAAGAAGTAGATGTTTTAGAAAAGGAACAGGGCAATAATGAGATCGTTCTCTATAATGATGAGGTCAATACCTTTGATTATGTCATAGAAAACTTGATTATCGCTTGTGATCATACTCCAATACAGGCAGAACAATGCTCCATGATCGTGCATTACAAAGGAAAATGCACGGTAAAGACCGGCGTTTTTGATGAACTCGAACCACGTTGTTCAAAATTGCTTGAGGCCGGCTTAAGTGCCGAGATTATTTAAAAAACCAAACGATAAATTATAGAAAGGTATCTTTTAAGGGACTTTTTTATAGGGACGGCTCTACTTTCGAGTAGCAATAGTATTTACTGTTCATAGGTAAATCCACTTTCTGCATACTTGTTTTCGTTAGATTGGCTCATCTTTATGCATTCCTCTTTTTTCACGGTGGAAGCAAGAAAGGAAGGAAGTCGATAGGGAATAAAATTATATCTGGTTTTAGTCTAAAAAAAGCCGTTTTTGACCAACTTTCTTAAAATTATAAGGCTACATGAAAATAAAGCGTAGTTATTCTAATTTTTTTTGTGTGGAAGCTATGCTAGCGTTTGTTGAATGTCACAACTTAAGTATCCTAATTGATCAATATAATGTATGAGTCCACTCCGAAAACTATAAAATGTGCTGAATCGTCTTAAAAAGGATCAATCTCGTAATTGTAATCAACTGAATTTCAATAGGATAAAATATATCAAAAGTTCTTGTTTGATCCGGTTTTCCAAGAATTGGACTTTTC
>JBDNGW010000529.1:0-4379 GCA_041689735.1 Leeuwenhoekiella sp.
ATTGTTCAGATGCCCGGTCAGGGACTCCTTTCAAACGGACAGATTAGGACGGAATCCGAAATGTTGGAAAGAGTGAGCATTACCCAGAGGGATGACTGAAAACAACATCTGCACATCCCAAGGATGCCAAAGCAGGGAACCCGCCGTATACGAGAACCGTACGTACGGTGGTGTGGGAGGTCGAAACGGGAACTAATCCCGTTTCTCCTACCCGATTAATCGGTTTGCTTAATTGCTACTAGGTCCTTTGGGCATACCATCTTCTATCATTTTGTAGAATTGATCCAGTTTAGGAAGTACCACAATACGGGTTCTTCTGTTTCTGGCTCTTCCCTCTGCGGTATCATTGCTGGCAATAGGAATGTAATAGCTACGTCCTGCTGCAACCATCCGTTCTGGTGGAACACCGAATTCATTCTGAAGGACACGCACTACAGACGTTGCACGTTTCACACTAAGGTCCCAGTTATCTTCAATAACCGCTGTGCTAATGGACTTATCATCGGTATGGCCTTCAACCATAAACTCGATATCTGGCTGGTTTTTAACCACTTTTGCCACTTTCCCAAGAACTTCTTTCGCACGGCTGGTCACATCCCAACGGCCACTGTTAAAGAGCAATTTATCTGAAATGGAAACATAGACCACTCCTTTTTCGACATTGATCTCAATATCCTCATCATCAAGATTTCCTATTGCACCTTTAAGGCTTGTAACAAGCGCAAGGGTTACAGAATCTTTCTTGTTAAGCGCATCGCGGAAAGTTTTGATCTGTAGATCTTTTTCTTTCATCGCCTCCAGGGAACGCTCCAGGTTTTCTGCACCTTTGGTAGAGAGTGTTGTCAGATTGCCCTGCGTATCTATCAAGCTGGTATTGGACTTTCTCAAATCTGCTATCTGGTCGCGAAGACTCTGGGTCATGTTCTCTTTTTCCTGAAGGCAAGAGTTGAGTTTGACGGTAGCCGAATTCAACTCGTCCTGTGTCATTTTTTGTTTCGCCTCCAGTTCTCCATATTTCTTGCTAGAAACACAAGAGGTGATTAGAATGAGCGCCGAGGCTACAATTATTAGTTTTCTCATAATTAGCTTTGTTTCAATTTAAAATTTAAAAGTTCAAAGATATTAAAAAATTCCCATATTAAATATATGTTAACATTATTTTTTTTATAAGGGAATCAAATTTTGGTGTAGGTTTTTTTACCTTTTATAAAATACAACCAAATTATTGATAATCTCGTAAAATAAACATTAGTTTTTTTAAGGCCTTTCCTTTTTCTATATATGCTTCGGCATTTCCTGTAAAAATCAAGATGCGCCTTTAATATCGCGGTAACATGTGCCGGATTGCCTTCCGCCAAAAATTTTATTGCGGCAATACCGTCAAGGCACATTCTTAGGACAATTAAAATATAAACCCTTGCGGAAGGTACATTTTTTAAAAGTACAAAAAGCGTGTTTCTGAAATTAAGAAATGTTTTTTGGGGGTTCATCGCTCCCAGCGTGGCACCGCCCACATGATAAACGCTGCTATTTGCAATATATTTTACCGAAAAGCCCAGTGCGTGGATACGCCAGCACAGATCAATCTCTTCCTGATGCGCAAAAAACTGTTCGTCAAGGGCTCCCGCTTCCCAAAAAACCGACTTTTTTACCACAAAACAAGCTCCGCTGGCCCAAAAAATGCGTGCGTTATCATTATATTGGCCGGTATCTTTCTCCACCGTGTCAAAAATCCTTCCGCGGCAGTAGGGATATCCCAATGCATCGATAAAACCACCGGCAGCACCGGCATATTCAAAATATTCTGGGCGTTTGTAGTCCAGTATTTTAGGTTGGGCGGCACCTAGATCACTTTCGGTCTCAAAAGCTTCGACTATGGGTGTGAGCCAACCTTCGGTCGTTTCTATATCACTGTTCATTAAAATGAGCAGCTCCTCTTCCACCTGCCGTAAAGCAAGGTTATAACCCCGGGCATAGCCACCGTTTTCAGCATTCTCAATGATTTTTATCTGCGGAAAATGTTTCCGAAGATACATTACCGAATCATCTGTTGAAGCATTATCGGCCACATAAACCGTAGCTTGGGAAGCGCTGTGGGCGATCACGCTGGGCAAAAATTTGGCGAGCAGCTCGCGCCCGTTCCAGTTGAGTATAACAATGGCGGTTTTCAAGTGCGCAAATTACGGGCTATAAACGGGGATTTCCTTTAAAAAACGGTATTTTTCTTCGGTATAATCCATTGTGCAGTAATAATGCGCATGACCATTGGTAACCATAAGATAGGAAGCCTGCAGTTTTAAGTTGTAGCGCGCGATCTGATCAAAGGTATGCTGGGTTATATTTATTTCCGGCGCTTTACATTCTACAATAACATGTATGCTCCCGTCCCGTTTAAAAACCACCACATCGTAGCGTTTTTTAACATGGTGCAGGGTAATTTCCTTTTCCACATTAATAAGGGAAAGTGGATAGTTGAGCTCCTGGTGCAGATACCAGACCACATGCTGTCGCACCCATTCTTCCGGCGTGAGCCGCACAAACTTTTTGCGCACCACGTCAAAAAGGAACAGTTTATTTTCCCTATTTTTGACGCGAAAGGAATACCGTGGAAAATTAAGTTCCTGCATCCCGCAAAAGTACTAAAATACCGGTGCGGTCACTAGTGTCATGTCAACCCCATTTTAGCCGGCCCAAGCCTTGTTCTTTTTCATCTGTCCCGCGTTAAAAAATAGTTCCGTAGCTACGGCTATGCAACGATTTTTTGCCTTGGTCAGATAAAAAATAAGGTCGGCTTAACCGACACAATGAACTTGACACGACACTAGAGGAAAAACAGGCGCATTGGTTTCCATTTTAAGCCGAAAATCGCCATTTTAAGTCGAAAAACGGGTTAAAATGATCAATAATCAGCTGAATTTCAGGATATTTCTACCATAAAAATCTAAACTAATTGGAAGAAGCAAACCGTATTATCGCAGATTTAAAAAAAGGTGACATCAAGCCCATTTACTTTCTAATGGGCGAAGAACCTTATTATATAGATCAAGTTTCGGCTTATATTGAACAAAATCTGCTCAGCGAGGAGGAAAAAGGTTTTAACCAAACGGTACTTTATGGTCGCGATGTAAGGCTGGATGAAGTGGTCTCGCAGGCAAAACGCTATCCCATGATGGCCGAGCGCCAAGTGGTGATCGTAAAAGAAGCACAAGACCTATCACGCGAAATTCTGGCGACTTTTGACAAGAAAAAGAACATTCTCGAGGCTTACGCTGAAAACCCTCAAATAACTACCGTTCTCGTCTTTTGCTACAAATATAAAAAACTGGACAAGCGAAAAAAAGTCTACAAGAACATCGCTCAAGCCGGATTGATCATGGATAGCAAAAAACTCTATGAAGATAAGGTGGGCGACTGGATCAGACAAGCCATGATTTCCCGTGGTTATACCATTGAGCCAAAAGCGGCACACATGCTGGTTGAATTTCTGGGCACAGACCTGGGGAAAATCAGCAATGAACTTGATAAACTTACGATCGTACTGCCCAAGGGAAGAACGATCACTCCCGCACTGATCGAGCAGAACATTGGGATCAGTAAAGACTTTAATAACTTTGAGCTGCGCAAGGCCGTTGGTGCACGAGATGGGCTGAAGGCGCACCGCATCGTGAATTATTTTTCTCAGAACCCAAAAGATAATCCCATGGTGCTCACCATTACCATGCTTTTTGGCTTTTTTCAAAGCCTTATGATCTATCATGGACTGCCTGCGCAAGACAAAAGTTCGGTGGCCAAAGCGCTAAAAGTGAGTCCCTTTTTTGTTGGCGAATATATAAGCGCGGCAAAAAACTATCCCATGAAACAGGTAAGCCACATCATTAACTTGTTGCGTGATGCCGATGTAAAAAGCAAGGGCGTGGGCGCGTATAATCTTTCTCAGGGCGATTTATTGAAGGAATTGCTGGTGCGGATTATGGGTTAGTGGATGTGCGGATGTGCGGATGTGCGGATGTGCGGATTTGGGGATTTGTTTAATTGTTAATTCGTTCAATTGGTTATTTGAAGAAATGAAGAACAGTTGATTTACTGAATTTTCAGGGCGGTTGATGAGTATTATTTGTTGTTTACCGTTCACTGACTACTTTTTACTGCTTACTTTTTACTGATCACTGTTCACTGACTACTTTTTACTGATCACTGTTTACCGATTTTAACGTTCAGAAACAGCAGCACGCTCCCCGCCTTAGGATCTGTTAAGAAATAAAGTGACCGAATTATAGGCAGTTATTTTGTTTGACCACAAGGCGAAAAACGCAGGCATAGCCGTAGCTATGACGAGTATTTTCAACCTGCCTACCGGCAAAGGCAGGCGCAGTGGGCGA
>JBDNGW010000530.1:0-2806 GCA_041689735.1 Leeuwenhoekiella sp.
GAAGTAATCAAATGAAATTTGATTACTTTTAATCTTTTATCTTATCATGAAGGTCAAGTCCTTTTTTTCTTCTACCCTTTTCAACCTTCTGTTTCGCTTCACATTTATTTTAAGTCTGCTTGGGCTTATACTTCTGATCTACGATTTTGGTTACAACCATGCCCCCCTTCAACAAAACCTAATAAATGCTTTCTATTTTGTAGTACTTGCCTCTGGCGTGGCGACAACATTTTTACGTTACGCTATGCGGCGGAAAAATATGCGTTGGCAGGTCATAACATTTGATGCGTTGAGCATCTTGCTTACGGTCAATGTGGTACTTATTCATTTTTTTTCCCAAGAGGCAAACCGGCACCTCAGCTTTCTTTATAATGACAACTGGATTAAATATGTGATCTTGCTCACCTTCATACGTGAATTCGCAGAGCAGCGCATCAATTATAAAAAGACCTTTTTAAATCCTGCCCAGCTATTTATCGTCAGCTTTCTCGCAATCATAGTTATGGGATCTTTCCTGCTCACATTGCCCAAGGCCACTTACGAGGGGATATCCTTTTTAGACGCCTTGGTCACTTCAACCAGTGCAGTCTGTGTGACAGGACTTATCGTTGTAGATACGGGCAGTTATTTTACGCAGTTTGGCCAGGTGATCATAGCCATTTTAATACAGTTGGGCGGTCTGGGCATACTTACTTTTGCCAGCTATTTTAGCTATTTTTTTAAAGGTGGCGCCAGTTATGAAAACCAACTCGTACTCAGCGATATGACCAATTCTCAAAAAATAGGTGATGTTTTTGAAACTTTAAAAAAAATTCTGATTATTACATTTTCCATAGAATTGCTGGGGGCGCTGATCATATTTTTTACCCTGAAGGCTTCGCTGTTTACCAACTTTTTTGAACGGGTGTTTTTTTCGGTGTTCCATGCCATTTCGGCATTTTGCAATGCAGGATTTTCAACGCTTCCCAGCAATTTATACCAGGAAGGTTTCCGATTTAATTATAGCCTGCAGCTTATCATAACCCTACTTTTTGTACTGGGTGGTCTGGGCTTTCCCATAATCGTCAACGTTTTAAAGTATTTAAAGTATCTCATCGTTAACAGTCTCAGGGCCACCTCCCACGAAGAACGCTTATACACCCCGTGGATACTTAACATAAACAGCCGCATCACACTGGTGACTACGCTGTCTCTCACAGCAGTGGGTACCGTCCTGTTTTACATTAATGAATACAATAACACTTTAGCAGAGCATCATGGTTTTGGAAAAGTGGTCACTGCTCTCTTTGGCGCGGCAACACCCAGAACCGCCGGTTTTAACAATATTGATATGGGCGCGCTCAATTTTTCTACCATCATGCTCCTCTTTTTCCTGATGTGGATAGGCGCCTCTCCCGCCTCTACGGGTGGTGGTATAAAAACCAGCACTTTTGCGATTGCCACGCTCAATTTTTTGAGCCTGGCCAAAGGGAAAGACAAAATCGAGGTCTACAGGAGGCAGATTGCAGATGTATCTGTAAAAAGGGCATTTGCTACCATCTCACTTTCTCTTTTTGTTATAGGTTTCGCAATCATTCTTATATCCGTTTCCGACGAAGATAAGACACTGCTTAGTATCGCTTTTGAATGTTTTTCGGCTTACAGTACGGTGGGCCTCAGTGTAGGCATTACGGCAGATCTGAGCACTATGGGCAAAGCGGTGATCATTACCACTATGTTTATAGGCCGCGTGAGCATGCTCACTATATTAATCGCTATCTTTAAACAGGCAAAACAAAAGAATTACCGCTATCCTACTGAAGAAATAACTATCAATTAGACGAATTTATGAAAATCATTGTTGTAGGCCTGAGAAACTTCGGATCTTCTATCGCCACTAAACTCACCTTACGGGGAAATGAAGTTATAGGTATAGACATCGATATCAATAAGGTTGAATATTACAAAGAAAAAATATCGCACACCATATGTATGGACGCCACCGATGAAATCACCGTGGGCGGGCTGCCCTTAAAAGATACAGATATCGTAATCGTAGCCATTGGTGAGAATCAAGGGGTTAATGTAATGGTCAACGCGCTGTTCAAGAACTTTAAGGTAAAGCGACTCATCAGTCGGTCCATCAACCCGTTGCATGAAAAAGTGCTGATTGCCATAGGCGTAGATGACATTGCCCGTCCCGAGCAGGAAACAGCGGAAAGATGGGCGAAAAAACTCTGTTTACAAGGCGTTCTTGATTCATTTGAACTTACCGAAGATTTTAGTATTGTAGAAGCTGACGTGCCGCCGAAATACATCAATAGAACCATTGGCGATATTAACCTGAGGGAAAAATACAAACTCCTAATCCTGACGATCCTAAAAAAAGAAAAAGTAGAATCCGTAATAGGCATGAGCAAAACGGTTACCAAAGCGCAGGGTGTCCCTTCCTCTAATTATGTGCTAAAAAAAGATGATATCCTGGTGCTTTATGGTTCAAATACAGATATACAGCAGTTTCTCAAAGTAAAAATGAGCTGAACACTAATCTTAAGGTAAGCAGAAGCCAGCGTATAACGCATGGCACCTTTTGAGCCATCTCTTCTTTAAAAAATTATTCTATAACAACGACTATGAAATGATTTCTTGCCTCGACCTGACTCAAAATTCGCGATTGCCTTATTCGCTATATTACATTCAATTTAACTCTGGTTCGCGAAGCGGAAGTGAAAACGCTTAAGATTTAAATAAATCATCCTCAAGGCAGATCCGCCGAAGATTTTAAAGAAAAAAGATTTTAAATTTTATGAAAACCGTCCGTTTTCAA
>JBDNGW010000531.1:0-5552 GCA_041689735.1 Leeuwenhoekiella sp.
ATATCAAATAAACCTGTCAGGTCTAGCCATTCCTCAGTAAATATATAGCAAAATTAAAATGAAAGAAAAATCTATAAGAGCATCTAAATTTGATAGAAAATTTGACGATGGTGAATCTATCCTTGAATATCTTGATTTTAAAAGTATCACGATACACCTAATTTTAATTTTTCTGGTTTACAATTAATTTGCGTTAAAAGACCTGACAGGTTTTCTCAATTAGAATTAAGGATTTTAATTTTAATTGGTTTTCATATCAAATAAACCTGTCAGGTCTAGCCATTCCTCAGTAAATATATAGCAAAATTAAAATGAAAGAAAAATCTATAAGAGCATCTAAATTTGATAGAAAATTTGACGATGGTGAATCTATCCTTGAATATCTTGATTTCAACAGTATCACCAAGCCAGGTAACAAACCTAAAAAAATACGTAATGATTTTTCTGAATGAATAGTCATAGAATTATGTAGAACATCTAAAGGATTACTGTAGCCTGGCAAAGGTTCATTAATGTAAATCTTTCTGAATAATTTAATATTGAGAAGATCTCATATTTAAATGTTTGATTTTAGAATGTCATCCAAGTAATTTAAATATAAGCTTCGAAAATAAAGCAGTTTTCGATAGGTAACATTGGATTTCTTGAAATGTATTTTAAAACATCTTTAACTTCATAAACTTCCGAATTTTAGGATTATTTTCTGTTTACAAATAGCCCATTGTAATGGAATAATCTACAAACGTACAATCCTCGAAAATTTTAGAAGATTCAACAAACATTATAAATAGGTTTGAAATATGATCTTTATATTTATGCCATGAAAAAAATACTCCTTCCCTTTTTGCTAATTGTTCTAATCTCCTGCGGTCCGTCAAAAATAAAGCGTATAGAATCCACAAAAGCTACTACGACAAGCCTGGAAAATATTGTTGAAGCGCGGAAAGCACCAATAGATCCGGCTGAGGAAGCGCTCGTTTCCGCCACAAGCGTTCAAACGCATATGGAAATTTTGGCTTCTGATGAACTGCAAGGTCGCGCTACAGGATCAAAAGGACTTGAGAAGGCCGCACTTTATATCACGAATTACTTTTCTGAAAATGGTATAAAATCCTATTACGACACCATGCGGGATGATTTTGTTGCCGATGGCTTACCAACCTATAACATCGTAGGGATGGTAGAAGGAAACGATCCCGAACTCAAAAATGAATATGTTTTAATTGGCGCGCATTATGATCATATTGGGATTATAGAAGCAGTTCAGGGAGATTCCATAGCCAACGGTGCCAATGACGATGCATCGGGAACCGTTGCGGTAATGGAACTTGCGAAATATTTTGCACAGAAAAAAACCAACAAACGCAGTCTGATTTTCGCCCTGTTTTCAGGGGAGGAAATGGGACTTTTGGGTTCCAAGCATCTAGCGCAGCGTTTAAAAGAGGAGAACGCTAAGATCTATACCATGCTGGAAATTGAAATGATTGGCGTGCCAATGACGGATAAGGATTATCTCGCGTATTTGACCGGATACGAAATGTCTAATATGGCAACAGTTTTTAATACCTATTGCGGTGATGAAGTACTTGGTTTTTTACCGCAAGCGAAAGAATATAATCTCTTTAACCGCAGCGATAATGCTTCCTTTTATGAAGCACTGGGCATACCGGCACAGACGGTTTCCACTTTTGATTTTACCAATTTTGATCATTATCATCAAGTGGGGGATGAAGTTGATAAACAGAATATAAACCACATAGCAAACGTGATCAATCACCTAATTCCGGGCATACAGGGCATGACCAACAGCGATGCTCACATAATCACAATGAATGAAGAATAAGAAAAATATAATCATCACCGGCACAAGTCGGGGCATAGGCTATGAACTTGCCAAACAATTTGCTAAAGAAGGGCATGAAGTTTTAGCGCTTTCGCGGAATGAAATACCCATAAAATCGCTCGAAAACGGTAAAATATCGACGTTTTCTTTTGATATATCGGTAGATAAAGATTTTCAAAAAGTGCAGGCTTTCATTGAAAAAAATTGGAAAAAAGTAGATATTCTAATCAACAACGCGGGCGCTTTGGTCAATAAACCTTTTGAAAAGACCAGCATGACGGAATTTAAAAATGTCTACGACGTCAATGTTTTCGGCGTAGCCCAATTGATTCAATGCGTGCTTCCGTTTATGAAAAATGGTTCGCATGTTGTAAACGTGAGCAGTATGGGCGGTGTACAGGGAAGTGCTAAATTTGCCGGTCTTTCCGCTTATAGTTCGTCAAAGGCCGCGATCATTACCTTAAATGAACTTCTGGCAGAAGAATATAAAGATAAGGGAATCGCGTTCAACACGCTGGCACTGGGTGCGGTACAGACGGAAATGCTTGAAGAGGCATTTCCCGGTTACAAAGCACCGGTTTCGGCAGCGGAAATGGCGACGTATATCAAGGATTTTTCACTCTCTGGAAACCGCTTTTACAATGGCAAAGTGCTGCCGGTTTCAGCTTCTACCCCTTAGATTTATGCAGCAAACGCTTTCAAAATATATTCCAGCGCAGGCGGTTGCCCCGGTTTTTGAGCTTATTAAAACCTTTGGTGTTCATTTAATGGTGGTGAACGAGCGGGTTACCCGTCACGGCGATTACCGGCGTATGCCAGATGGTGCACATCAGATTACGGTGAACACAAACCTGAACAGTTACCGCTTTTTAATCACACTGGTTCACGAAATCGCCCATTTGGTAGCTTTTGAAAAATATGGTCGTACCATTAAACCGCACGGCAACGAGTGGAAATATACCTTTCAACAATTTATGCTGCCTTTTATTAGGCCCGAAATCTTTCCATCAGAGCTGTTGCCACTTATTGCAAAACACTTTAAAAATCCCAAAGCGAGCAGCGATACGGATGCTTTATTGAGTATTGCACTTAAACAATTTGACCCTGAGAATGATAAATATTATATATTTGAAATTCCTTTAGGTAGCAATTTTCGTATACATAATGGAAAAATCTTTAAAAAAGGGAACAAACGCGTAAAACGATACGAATGTATTGAGCAGGCGACAGGCAAGGTTTATCTGTTTCAGCCCAATGCAGAAGTGGAACAAATATCATAAGAGACGTGAAACAGAACAACGACTTCTACGCAGTAATTATGGCTGGTGGCATAGGCAGCCGATTTTGGCCCCTAAGCACTGCCGACCTGCCAAAACAATTTCACGATATCCTGGGCGCGGGACAGACCTTGATTCAGAAAACCTTCAGCAGGATTTCTAAATCGGTTCCCAAAGACAACATTTTAATCTTGACCAACGCGCGTTATAAACGTCTCGTCAATGAGCAATTGCCACAGGTCAAAGATGTAAATATCGTGCTGGAGCCTGCAATGCGGAATACGGTGCCCTGCATTTTAATGGCTGCCTTAAAAATTTATAAGATCAATCCCAACGCCACTATGGTCGTAGCGCCCAGCGATCACTGGATTGAGGATGAAGCCGCTTTTACGCATGATTTA
This sequence comes from Leeuwenhoekiella sp., assembly GCA_041689735.1. Classification (GTDB taxonomy): domain Bacteria; phylum Bacteroidota; class Bacteroidia; order Flavobacteriales; family Flavobacteriaceae; genus Leeuwenhoekiella. Next base: position 3,522 of record JBDNGW010000531.1, read on the forward strand.
AAACTCGCTTTTGATGCGAGTATGGCGGATAGGAACACGGATGTTGCCGATGATATATTGGTCACGCTGGGTATAGCACCTACATTTCCGCATACGGGATACGGTTATATTTCCTATACTGAAAACCCTGAAAATACTGAAGACCCTAAAAGTACTGATAATGTAAAAAAAGTGTCCGCTTTTACCGAAAAACCGGACTATGAAACCGCTAAAAAATTCTTGGCGGAAGGCAATTATGTCTGGAATGCCGGTATTTTTATCTGGAAGGCCAAAACCATTATAGATGCATTTAAAAAATACCTGCCTGAAATGCATCGTATTCTCAGTGGTGGTATTCCCGTTTATAATACAAACCACGAGCAAACCTTTGTCAATCAAGAATATGAAAAAGTGGAAAATATAAGTATCGATTACGGTATTCTTGAGAAAAGCGGAAATGTAGGAGTTATTCCGGCTACTTTTGACTGGAGTGATCTGGGAGCCTGGGGTTCGCTATATGATAAACAGGAAAAAGATGCCCTGGATAATGTGGTTGTTAATGCCCAGATCGTATCAAAAAATTCAAGTGGTAACCTTATTCGCACGCAGGAAGGAAAACTAGTTGTACTTCATGGACTGCATAACTTTGTGGTTGTTGACAAAGATGATATCCTGCTCATCATGAAAAAAGAAGAAGAGCAAGATGTCAAGATATTGAGACAAGAAGTCAAAGATAAATTTGGTGATGATCTGGTATAATACGTGAAGAACAGAATGGCAAAGTGTCAAAAGTGCAGAATACCGAAGAACCAGTAAAAGGGGCTAGAGGTATTCTTAAAGATACGTGGAGTTTTCTTTTTGAACTCTTCAATATTAGGCACCATACCGATGGGGCTTCTACGATTGCAGCAATAAAGAACGATATCTCGTTCAAGGGCCATAACGCCTGGATTCTTATTTTTTCAATATTTGTGCTTCTATAGGTCTTAATGTAAGCAGTACCGCTGTTGTTATGGGTGCGATGCTCATCTCTCTTCTAATGGGACCTATTGTGGGTATTGGGCTTTCCCCTAGCTATTAATGATGTGGAAACACTTCGCAAATCGGTTAAAAACCTTTTTGTTATGATCCTTCTCAGCGTACTTACGGCCTACATTTACTTTACGATCTCACCTATAACAGCGCTTACCCCCGGAGCTCGAGGCACGCACGTATCCCACTATTTTAGATGTGCTTGTGGCCATTTTTGGTGGTCTTGCACTCATTGTGGCAAAAACGAAAAAAGGAACGATTGCAAGTGTCATATTTGGGGTTGCTATCGCTACGGCGCTTATGCCTCCATTATGCACCGTAGGTTACGGACTCGCTGTGGGCAAACCCAGTTTTTATCTCGGTGCGCTTTATTTGTTTTCCATAAATGCTGTTTTTATAGCACTTTCCACTTTTGTGGTTTCTAAGTTATTGGGCTTTCCCATGGTGCGTTATGCTAATTCTAAGCGTAGGCGATTTATAGCGCAGATGGCTTCTCTGGTGGCCATAATTGTATTGGTGCCAAGTGTGGTTTTATTTTATAACCTGATACAACGTCAGATTTTTAATCTCTATTGGGTTTAATTCCCCTAGGCTTGCCTAGTATTTTAGAGGAAAGTTTGAAAACGGATGGTTTTCATCAGTCAAAAAGATATATTCCTCTAAATGCCTCGTGTGCTTGCCCCGAGGATTACTTACTGCTGAAAAATATCCGGAGATCAAATTTGTCTCCACAAAATCTGAGAAAAAATCTGAGACAGAATTTATCGTACATGGTGATCTGCACATTAAAGATGTTACCAAAAAAGTAGGCATTCCTTTTGAAATTACAGGGCAAATGGAACATCCTATGATGAAAGGAACCAAACTTATTGGATTGTCTTTCAATACCAGTCTCAACAGGACAGATTATAAAGTTGGCACCGGAAATTGGGCTACTACAATGGTAGTTGGGGACAATGTGGATATAGAAATAAATATGGAACTCAATAGAAAAGAATAAACCCTGGCGTAGGTTTTTCC
>JBDNGW010000532.1:0-2410 GCA_041689735.1 Leeuwenhoekiella sp.
AAATACAAATGAAATGCTATGAAGTTTAAAGGTGCAAGAATATTTTTTTTGATGATAACCGTTCTGTCTGCTGTTTGTTCTTGTCAAAAGCAGCAGCAGACGGAAAGGAAGGTTTTGGTATTTTCAAAAACCCTTGGATATCGGCATGCCTCCATCGAGGATGGTAAAGCAATGTTCCTAAGATTAGGAAACCAAAATAGTTTTAAGGTAGACACAACGGAAAATGCGGATTATATTGTCGAAGATTCTCTTAAGAATTATGACGCAATAGTATTTTTAAGTAACACTGGTGAAATTTTGAACTATGCACAGCAATCCGCCTTAAAACGATATGTTGAGTCGGGGGGCGGAATCATGGGGATTCATGGTGCCAGCGGCGCAGAATATTCTTGGCCATGGTATGGTAAATTGATGGGTGCAAGATTTGAAAGTCATCCAGAGGAACTGCAAACTGGAGAAATAATTATAATTGACAAAAACGACCCAATAACCGAGGGCTTGCCCAATCTGTGGAGCTTTAAGGAAGAATGGTATAATTTTGATTCTATTAGTCCGGATATTAAAGTATTGGCCACAGTAAACGAAAGTTCCTATCAGGGAGGTAAACATGGAGACAATCATCCCATATCCTGGAAGCAAGAGTTTGACGGTGGTCGGTCTTTTTATACAGCCCTTGGCCATAGGCCCGAAGCATATCGGGACAGTCTTTTTGTACGTCATATTATGGGTGGCCTTAACTATGCCATTGGGGTTAATGAACCCTTGGATTACAGTAGGGCAACTACGTTGCCTGCACCGGATGAGGCACATTTTACCCGAAATATTTTATTGGACAGCATGTATGTTTCGGAACCCATGGAACTGGCGATTGCCAAGGATGGTCGCATCTTTTATATAGAAAGAAAGGGGAGGGTACAGATGTATAATCAGAAGACTCAGGAAGTCAAAGCTATTGGCGAAATCCCTGTATATCACGATTATGAAGATGGACTGTTGGGCTTGACATTAGACCCCGATTTTAGTAATAATCGATGGTTGTAAATGATGTATTCTGCTCCTGGGGAGGTGTTTGAATATCATATTTCCCGCTTTACCCTTAATAATACTGGAATGCTCGATATGGGATCGGAAAAAGTCATGCTAAGCGTACATGAAGAGCATTCGGAAAGCAATCATACCGGGGTTCAATGGCTTTTGATTCAAGTGGAAACTTGTTTATATCCATAGGCGACAACACCAATCCTTTTGGTGATTCCCATGGTTATGCACCTATAGACGAGCGTCCAGACAGAACCGATTTCGATGCCCAACGCTCTTCGGGAAATACTAATGATCTGCGCGGTAAAATTCTTCGAATACATCCAGAACCTGACGGTTCTTATACCATTCCACCTGGGGATTTGTTTCCTATGGAGAACATAGAGGGAAAACCAGAAATTTATGTTATGGGAACCCGAAATTCGTTTCGAATTTCAATTGATCCAAAAACATCTTGGCTCTATTGGGGCGATGTAGGACCTGATGCCGGTAAGGACAGCATACAAGGTACACGAGGTTATGATGAGATTAACCAAGCGCGAAAAGCCGGCAATTTTGGATGGTCATACTTTGTAGGAAACAACAATGCTTACAATTATGTAGATTTTGCGACGGGTAAAATAGGTAAGTCATTCGATCCTAAAGTTCCAATAAATGAGTCTCCTCGGAATACCGGAGCAAAAAAGCTTCCACCGGCTCAACCCGCCTTTATTTATTATCCCTATGTAAAATAAACTCAGTTTCCATTGGTTGGAGAAGGTGCACGTACCGCCATGGCTGGCCCCATCTACCATTATGATCCAGAGTTGCAATCGAAAATAAAGTTACCACGTTATTACGATGGGAGTATTTTTATTTATGAGTGGATGAGGAACTGGATAATGGTACTTCGAACGGACAGTAACGGAAATTATTCTGGAATGGAGCCATTCATGCCCTCCACAAATTTTGAGAAAATCATTGATATGGAGTTGGGTCCTGATGGCGCTTTGTATATATTGGAGTATGGCAAAAATTGGTACGCTCCTAATAGGAATGCTCAGCTTAGCAGACTTGAATATCATGAAAAAGTTCGACAGGAAGATCGCGATTCTGTGATAAATGTTGGCACCAGAAAAAATTCACAGAAAGTCCATCAGCAATTAGACAATAATAAAAATAACGGTGGTGCACTGATTGAAAAAAGCGATTGCATGGCCTGCCATGCAATAAAGCAAAAATCCGTAGGACTTTCTTTCTATGAAATTGCAAAAATGTACAAAAACCGGCCTGAAATTGTGGATACTCTTTCAGATAAAGTAATTGCCGGGGGAAGTGGCGTATGGGGACAAAACCTTATGAGCGCACACCCTCAACTTTCTAAAACAGACGT
>JBDNGW010000533.1:0-4976 GCA_041689735.1 Leeuwenhoekiella sp.
AGCCAGTGTGGTTCGTTTCCGTTCCTCATAATTCTGACCTGTATATCTGTTTTGACCGTCAATATCGGCCTGATAACCTCGAAGTGCAAACGGAACGCTATCTAAAAGTTCACTTCGGTAATTGATTCCGCTATTGCCGCTCTTGGTAATACGGAATTCTGCTTTTAATTCAAAATTCTCAGGCGTTCCCCCTTGCCAAATAACAAAGGTGTTTTTTTTTAGTAATGTCTCAGGGGTAACCTCTCCCACCAAATTACCATTTTCAACCTTCCAATAGGTAGGATCTCCCTTCCAATTATCCAAAGTTTTGCCATCAAAGATGGGAACAAAACCATCTCCCTTATCATCCTCATGTATGGCTACATCATCCAGGGCTGTTTCTTTTTCTTCCTTACAAGATTGTAAGCATAAAACGCTAGAGACTAGTAGCACAAAAAGAGGTCTCCAAATAGCTCTCATATTCATAATTTCATTTTAATTGTTATAATAAATACACAATCCGTCTTTGCCGGCTACAATAATATCCTTTCTTTTATTCCCATTAAGATCAGCTACACTAAAGTATACCCCAGTTCCTTTACCATCACCATAAGGACCGTAGTCTACTATTTGTTTGGTAAAACTTTCTCCATTCCATTCAAAGACATACAATCCGATCAGATCGTTTCCACCGGGGTCATGACCATTGTGAGCGTGATATCGTTTTCCTGTAATAAGCTCCATAGTTCCATTTCCATCCAAATCTTCCCATTCCAAAGAATGATATTGAGAATTAAATGGGTCAATAGGATGCTTTATCCACTGGTTTTTTTTTGACTTCACATCCTTACGTTGTTCATACCAATCCAAACCGTAACCGTGTGCTTGCCCTACTATTAAATCTGCTAGTCCATCTGTATTTACATCAGCCACAATTATGGGGATACTAGCAGTTCCAAAATCAAATTCCTGATGCAATTTCCAGGGTTGAATAAAAGGATGCTCAGGAGCTTCTAACCATCCATTATAAACTATCAAATCTCCTCGGCCATCACCATTAAGATCTCCAAAACCCAGACCATGTCCGTTCTTCCCCATGATGTCAAAGGATTTAAAACTTCCTGTTCCCTTTCCTTGTGCGTCTACTTGCAACCTGTAAATTACTAAAGAATCATTAGGGGTATTTGGGACTATTTCTAGTACTCCATCTCCATCTAAATCCCATGCTCTGGTGGTTTCAATATTTCCAGTAGTTGCTATATTATGCTCTTTCCATTCCTCATCATTTCCCGAATTTTCTTTCCATACTAATTCCTTTCCAAACCAACCTCCGGTTATAAAATCCAGTTTGCCATCACCATTAACGTCCATAGGAATGGTAGAAAAATCATCCCAATATTCCCCATAACGTTTTGCTTCACCTAAAGCATGTTTTTCCAGAAAATCTGGTCCTTCATACCAAAATCCTCCTGAGATTATATCTGGAATTGTATCTCCATTCACATCAAATACTCCAACAGACTCATAGCTTTCCGAAGCAATTTTTATTTTCAAAAAACGTAAGTGGTTTTCCCGTTCATGAATCGTAGCTTCCGTTGACTGTGAAAAGACCGAAATACTTAATAGAAGAAAGACCCCTACAACTTTTCCCCTTTTTCTATTTACCAGTTCTTTAGTTTCGGAAATCATAATATTCAACTATTTAACAGCTGATGAATAAACTGGATTATCAGATTTCCCTCCTGCCACTAAATAGGCCAATAGATCTTTAAGTTCATCCGCATTCAGACTATTAATAGTTCCGGAAGGCATTAAAGAGACGGTGGAAAAGGCTGTGCTCTTCACTTCATTTTTTGGAATATCACGTGTTATATCCGGAGCGTATGGATTTTGAGAAATGATATAGGCGCTATCATTTTCATTCATGATTCTGCCCACTACTGTGCTTCCATCATTTAAGGTAAATGATGTGGCATTATATTGATCAGAAATGACCTCATTGGGATTGATTATAGCTTTTAATATGTCTTCTTGTGAAAACCGTGTACCTAATTGTGTAAGATCTGGCCCAATGTTTTGTCCTGATCCATTCATAGCATGACAGGTAATACATGCGGCTGCAGCAAACATGTTTTTGCCTTGTTCAAAATCTCTTTTATCCAGACCACCGCTCAACAACGGTGCGATGTCCTCTTCCTGCCAATTTTTTCCAGGCCCTTCTGGTTGTTTTATGTCTTCCAACAAATCATTACCCGTACTGTTTAAAAGGGAATCGCCTGATATCTTATTATAATATTCAAATTTACTTTTGGGAACATGGGAAAGCGCCATTTCGCGGGCTTTATCAATATAGCCAATATAACTTCTACCTGCTTTAAAAGAAAAAGCTTTATAAAACCATTTGAAGTATTTTTCCCGAAGTTCGGGAGTCCACCCCGCGGTGACGTTACTCAGTACGATTCCATAATACGTATGCTGCGCAGGGGGCATATTCTTAAGGGTCTGGGCAATATCCATCCCATATTGCGGATTTCTAAGAATTAAATCCGCCGAATTTGTAGCAGTATTTGCCATTACGTCTGCATTTTCCCCAACCTGAGAATCTAATAAATCTAAGGTTTTTTTAACGACTGCCGGATCGTTAAGATACGCTAGAGTTTTGCTCAATAACTGGTTTGACACATCTGTTTTTGCTGGATAATGTGTCGTTAAATAACGTATAACCTTATTTTTCTCTGAAGATGATGGGATTCCAAATCGGGATAAAGTGAGTTCAAAAGCTCGTACTATATTTACCTGTTCTATTGCTGATAGCTCAGTATAATCTAATTGGATTAGGGTATTTAACATACGGTCTCGCTGAGACTGATCTGCATGCCTTGCCAACGCAATGATTCCTTGTATTTGTGACACTGGATCCTTTTCAGCATAAACTTTAGTCTGCCATTCGCTTAGTGCTTGATGTTCTATCGCAATTCTTGCAGCATATTGAATAAAACGATCTGTATTATTCAAATAAGGCCAAGCAAAAGCCACCGCTCCTTCTTTAGGATCTGTATGATATGCTTCCAATTGCTTTCTTATTTTATGTTCTTTGGTTTGTTCAGGAGCAGTTTCTGAAGCCATCGAAGAATTTAGCTCATCTGCTTTTTCATAGAACACCCTGTAAAGATCTGATTCCAGTCTACGTCCACCAGTCATAAAATACAAAGCCCCGTCTGGCCCAATAACACCATCAGTCAATGGAAGTGGAATTCCTGAAAGGAATTCTTCTTTCTCTGCTATATAAGAAGATCCATCAGGCTTTAATTCGATACTATAAATAATCCCAAAACTCCAGTCAAAAGTGAAAAGACTATGTTTATATTTCTCAGGGAATTTTGCGTTTTTCCCATAAATAACATTTGTTGGAGAACCTTGACCTATATTTAAAAGTGGAGGTAAATTGTCCGGATATGCCGGTAACCATTTGCCATTTCCTGTACGCCATCCAAATTCACTGCCACTTGTCACAAGACATATTCTGGTAGGTCTATACCATGGCATACCCAGATCCCATTCCATATCAGAATCATAGGTAAACATATCTCCCAACTCATTAAACGCTAAATCAAAAGGATTTCTGAATCCTGCACTAATCAATTCCCAATTTTTGCCCTCGGGGTCTATATTAGCAATCCATCCTCCTGGGGCTCCTCTATTATTAGCGTGCCCTCTAGGATCCTTAATCTGCGGAAAGAGATTGTCATCTTTCCATACTTTAGGCAGGCGGTATGAATCCATTTCAGGAAGATCTGTATGGTTTCCTGCAATTACATAAAGTGATTTTCCATCGGGACTTAGAACAATACTATGTGGACCGTGTTCTCCAGGTTCTCCACTTAGGGATTTTAAAAGTGTGATCTTATCATATTGATCGTCATTATCTGTATCCTGCAAACGATACAACCCGGTCCCTCTTTCAAATTCATTATCACTAGTATGGTTTACCATTACATATAAACTATTAAAAGCATATAGTAAACCCTGTGCGAAACCCATCTGGATTATCGAATCCTCCACTTTTCCTGCGGTCTTAATTTTGAGTCTTTCAATTTCAGGAGTAAGCTCTTTAGACCCTATTGGAGCTAATTTTAAACGATATAAAGCACCATATTGATCTGCGGTAATCAGTCTTCCTTTATTATCAAAAGTCATAGCCACCCATGAACCTTCCCCTCTATCCCCGGGACTGTAAAGATGTTCTGCCTTAAAACCTGATGACAACTTGAGTTTTTCAATTTTTGGATTTTTATTTTGGTTTTCAAGAGATGCGGTTTCTTCGGATTTTTTACACGAACTAATCGTAAAAACGAGCATCAAAATAATAAGGAGAGACTTCATTGTAGAATTTTTTATAAGGATCATAATAATTTGTACACTTTTATTCTTAAAAATTTGGACTTAAATCTGCTTCGGCAGCAGGAAGAGCGTATAATAATGATATATTGGAAAATGCATTTCCCCTAGGTTCAGCACCGGCTTGGTAGTAATAATCCAGAGGATTCGCTTTAATCCTGTTACCATAAGCGGTTATCACATTTACTGCACGACCAGTTCTTACTAAATCATCAAACCAACGTTTATTTTCAAATGCAAGTTCTACTCTTCTCTCCCTATAAATAGCTTCCTTTAAATTACCAATAGGATCACCCAGTCCCGCACGGGAACGAACCTGATTTAAATATGGTAGCGCCTCTCCCGATTTTCCCTGCTCATTTAAGGCTTCTGCCAAAAATAAAAGCACTTCAGAATATCTGTATATCGGCCAATTCATTCCATGATTACCATCTAATGAATGTGTTTTGGCATATTTTTTAATATGACTATCCGTAACTAATACCAAGTTGTTTCAAGAGCCGCAATTAATAACCTATCGGATAGTTTATCTCCAAAATACCTTCTATTAAATTTGTAACAAAATTCATCCAAGTAATTTTGCATATACTGGTCATTTA
>JBDNGW010000534.1:0-2730 GCA_041689735.1 Leeuwenhoekiella sp.
AACGCTGTACAACAACGACCTAATGCTCAAAAGATTTTTATGCGTGTTCGCCATTGACCCGAACAGACCAAAAAACAAGGAAAAGATCCGGAAGCTTTTAACCTACGGTGCTAGGACCGCCTAAAACTAAACGAAGTATTGAACTAAAAAACCCTGAAAAAACTAATTTTCAGGGCTTCCCATTTAAAAAGTTAGTAAAATCAAATCTTTATCGTCTTCATATCCAAATTAATGGAACTTAAGGTCTCATCTGTAAACTTGTAGTGGCCACGAGTTGTGACAATCTTAAATCGATATTGCTTCATTTTGCTTAACACATCAAGAAACAACCATTTTGACTTAAGTAATCTAGGCTTTTTAGATTTGAGACTGATCTCAAAAATATGCCTTTCCCCATCACGTTCTGCAACGATGTCTGGAGTAATGCTCACGTCACTACCTTTTTTCAAATAAGATTTTGGTGTTTCAAAACCTTCCATATCAGCTTTGATATTTTCAAAACCTCTATTCTGTAGATATTGAATCGTCTGACTTAAAAAATCTGTATTCTTTTCTGTACTTTTATCTAATGTGATCATGCTACAAAGATATTAATAATTACTTAAAATTTTCTCAAGCTTACGTTAAAACACTCCTATAAAACAGGCAGTGCTAGACGTTTCTGACTTAAAAATCCAATTTTCACCTCTCAAAATCCATTTCAATCGTTTTATTTCGATTTTACCTGTAAATAAAAGGGAGTTAAGGATTCAATATTTTTGTATACCGTGTGGCATCTTGAAGTACACTTGCAGCCTCATCTATCACCTGGTTGTGTTCTACTTGGTAAGTGTACAGGCCATCTCTATAAAAATATCGTTTTACGAGTTCATCAATGATGAGTTTAGAAATCTCCCCTTCTTTTTCTTTTAGTTCTTTCTCTTTGGCCGCATCAATTGTTTTTGATAATTCGCTGTATGTGCCACTTATTTGCTGTTGCAGATCATCACTTCCTGCAATGATATATGCTTTTTCAAGAGCTTTTTCTGTTTCGGTTTTATACTCAAATCCCGAGGTTTTTAAAAAGGTTTCAAAATCCCTGTAATCCCCATTACTGAACTTGAAATCATTCAGATCCTTAAACTTGTGATTGTAATAATATTGGGTGGCGAAATCAAAAATGGCAAAATCCTTTAATAAAGCTTCCGTAATGGCACTTAATTGAGCTGAAGGCAGTTGAATATCCGGCAATATACCGCCGCCATCGTATACTTTTCTTCCATTTGTTGTACTAAATTCGTTATAATCTGCAACTTCCCTTCGCACTGCTTTTCCTTCTTCATCGCGATGCCAGTAATCTAGCGCCTGTATACAGCGGCCACTAGGCGTATAATACCGCGAGATCGTGATTTTTACCTGCGTACCGTAAGTAAGCTCTTTGGGGCGCTGTACAAGACCCTTGCCGAAACTTCTCGCGCCTAGTACCACCGCACGATCATAATCCTGGAGCGAGCCTGCAACAATCTCACTTGCAGATGCGCTGCGCCCGTTTATCAATACCGCAAGCGGAATTTGCGCATCAAGCGGTTCATTGGTAGTGAGGTATTCTTTATTGTACTTTTTTATGGCAGATTTTGTAGTGGTGATCAGTTTTCCCTTTGGTAAAAAGAGATTGCTTACATTGATCGCTTCGGTAAGCAGGCCGCCGGGATTTCCACGTAAATCAAGCACCAGCGAGTTGGCTCCCTGCTCTTTAAGTTCTTTAACGGCTTCCTCGGTTTCTGCCGAAGCTTTTCGGTTGAATTGCGAAAGCACGATATAACCTATATTATTCGGCATAAGTGCGTAAAAAGGCACTGCCTTTACCTCGATTTCTTCCCGTTTTATAGCCGTTTCTTCCAGATTTCCCTGTCTTTTGTAAGTAATAGGAATGCCCGTTCCGGGAGCTCCCTGCAGCAGATCGCCCGCATCATCGTCAAAATCCGCCAAGGTAACATCCCCTATTTTTACGATTTCATCGCCCGCCTTCAGTCCAGCTTCATCTGCCGGATACCCCTTATATACTTCCACCAGGATTATTTTTTTATCCCTGGTAAGTACAGATGCGCCTATTCCAGTATATTGACCGCTATTTGTAATGCGCGCTTCTTCTACCTCTTGCTCCGTCCAGTAATTAGTATACGGGTCGAGATCTTTCAACATACCCTGTATGGCGTTATCCATGAGTTCTGCCGGATTTACCTCATCCACATAGTTCATGTTTATTTCTTTGAACAAGGTGGTAAAAATCTCAATTTGTTTAGCGATCTCAAAAAAGTCACTTTTAAAACTTACCGTGGTAAAAAGAAGCAGCCCTGCGGCCAGAGTGAGAAGAATTTTCTTTTTCATGCGATACTAGATTTTATAATAGATAACATACTGTATACTAATAACTGGCTTTATGTAAGGATATTTTGGCAAGGGTAAAATTTTCTAGCAATTAGATTCATTTTTTTACCAAAGGTTTAATATATATTGTCCAGCATGGGAAAGTTGGGCAGTTGGTAAGTAGTCTACTTTCGGATTGAGCCACGAGACATATTTTCTATTTGAACTTTTCAGGTCTGAGAATACTAAGGATCTGTATAGAAATAACCTGCCCGTTGCTACGTGTTCTTTTGCTTGCCTACTGCGTTGAAAATACTCGTCATAGCTACGGCTATGCCTGCGTTTTTCGCCTTGTGGTCAAACAAAATAACTGCCTATAATTCA
>JBDNGW010000535.1:0-2363 GCA_041689735.1 Leeuwenhoekiella sp.
AAGTGCCAGCAACGGATTGTAAATTTCGGCGAAAGCCCTGACCCAAAGGATCCTGGGCCTTAACGGAAAGCGTTTTTTAAAGGCATACTTTTCCAATGGGATACTATTGGGAACACATTGTACATTTTCAAAACCTTTCTGTTTAAAATGAGCTGATAAAAATGCAGAAGGAGCTATATTTAAATGGGCATTTTTAAAGAGTTTTTCACAGATATTAGGGGATTTAGAAAGCCGTTCTGGCAATCTGCCGCCATGTAGTAAGGGTAAATACTTTATTCCCATTACTTTACTCAATCTTCCTATAATTACCGCGTACCAGAAATTGGTTGTACTGTACGTATCAATAAGTACGTAATCCACTTTATTGCGATTCTTGATAAGCCTAAAAACCATATCGAGCAACCTCCCGATTTTATTTTTTTTAGAGGACGCATAATATAACTCAAAACCTTCCTGCTCCAGCAGCGGTCCCAGAATATCAATGCTTGTGGGCGAGGCGCCTTTACCCGCCAATTTGTTCCCTATATAGAGCAGTTTTTTTGTCATGTACGATATTAATAAGGGCAAGCGCGTATAGAAAAGCCGGGGCCGCGATGCGCATGGAGGAATGATTTATGGTCAATAGCCAAAATCCCAAAAAAGAGTAAAAAAGATAATTTTTCCGATTGGTAAACCGAAAGGCCAATGGAACAAAAATAAGCAATATCAGCGCGGCCAGGCCAAACAGGCCGTGCTCAGACAATAACCTGCTCATCTCGTTGTGCGATGCTGCGATCACTCCATATTTCTCTTCCCGGTATTCCTTGGTTTTGCCCACGCCGATACCCATAATGGGATTTTCCCAAAAGAAGGTCAATTCTGAACTGATGAGCTCTTCCCTGCCGGTGCTAATATTCTCCTTAACCCTGCCCGCAGCATCCTTATTGGTATAACGCAGGTCTATCAAACCCATAGTCCGTACGGACGTTATAAACCATACGCACATAATAGCGCCCACAATAAGGACAAGATAACCGCTGATTTTCACTCGCTTGGCACTGGGGATACCTTGAAAATACGCGTATAAAAAAGCGATGCAAATAAGCAGTGCGGTGAAAACGCCACCCCGCGAGAAAGTCAACATTGCCCGGTAGGTCACCAGCATTAGAAGCGCTAAGTTTATAAAGAACACCACTTTATTCTTGGCATCCACGAACAACTGCACAAAAAGCACAAATATGCCAATACCAAGGACCGTAGCAACCTGATTGGGACCAAAACCTCCCGAAAGCGCAAAATTGGACGAGGTGCCACTGAGAACATCACGGGCACTTGGCGAATAAAAGTAAAGATAGGAGGTCATGGCAATGACCGGCAGGAGCAGCGCCCACAAGACATATTGGAGTTGTTTTTTTGTGATGCGCCTATCGTAGCAATATAACGCGGCGATCCCAAGACAAAATGGTCCGCTGAGGTTGAAAATAATTGCTTTGCGCACATTGGTATCAAAATCGAGCGTAGAAGCTGCATAGATCACCCCGGGCAAAAGCAGTACGAGATATAACCAATAGGGAATCGATTTTCGAGAGGTTCCGCTTAGAAAAAGACCGATCAGAATAAAACAAATCACGGAATATTTACCAGTTTCCCAAGGGATAACGGTGCTTGTCATCCTGAAAACCACCTCCCCGCCCGTCATATAAGCGGCAGCGATAAGGGCTTGATTTTGCCTATTTCCACTTTTCAATATGGAATAGAGAAAATAGCAGAGCGCTCCCAAAAAGTAGACGGTGCCCAAAGGTTTATAGAGGTACATGGCAAAGCCAATGCCCACATGTAGCACCAATAATCGTAGATACAGTATGCTATTTGCCTTGGTTTGCTTGCTCATAAATTTTCAATACCTGCGACAAGATAGCATCCCTGCCGTAATTTTCAAGAATATGACGTTGAAAAGCACGACCGATTTTCTCGGCTTTCGCGGGATTTTTTAAATAGGCGCCTATTTCTTTGGCCAGGGCGTTGCGATCCCCAGCATCAATACAGCTTCCATGGCCGCCCAGGACTTCTCTGCATTGCCCCACATCTGTGACCACAACCGGTAGCGCAGCCTGTCCATATTCTAATAGCGCCAAGGGCAATCCTTCAGAATCTGAACTTAGCACTCCGATGTCAAAATAGGGAAGAATTTCGGTTATTGCGGGATGCGTACCATGGTAATATACCTGCGACAAGTCTACTTTGATGATTTGCAGAATACTCTGCGTGTAAATATCATTGAACTGTGAACCAAATAGATGCAGCGTGGATTCTGGCTCTTTGGCTAAAACTTTAGCAAAAGCATCAAGCAACAAGCCATGATTTTTAACTGGACGCAGATTGGC
>JBDNGW010000536.1:0-4768 GCA_041689735.1 Leeuwenhoekiella sp.
AGGGAAACCAAAAGCATAAAAGCAAGGATAAGCACCATACCAAAAGATAAAGCCCTGTTTTTTACCATCTGCTTCCAGGTTTGTTTCTTTTCCCGTACATTCCAGATTTCGTTCATCGCTTTTTTCATCTGAAAAAAAACACCCGTGGCGCCATAGACCAGCGCCCCTATGCCTATGGTAATCGTGACCCAATTTCCTTCTGTAAGTGCGGCATTGCTAATCATGCCCTCAATGGCTTTCGCCGAATCCGGGCCAATATAAGAGCCTATCTGCCCGCTAATGCGCCCGGTCACTGCCTCACGCCCCCAGAAATAGCCGGCAACTGCCGTGACGATCATGAGCAATGAAGGCAATGAAAATAAGGTGTAGTAAGCGATAATCGCACCTTTGGCAAATGGATCATTACTGTCCCATGCAAAATAAGTTCGTTTGATAAATCGGAACAATCGCAGGGATTTCCTTTTCCATAGAGACATTATTTTATTCATCTTTTAAAAATGGTTCTAGTATATAGTTCAATGCGTTTACGGCCGTATAATCAATGTTCATTACTTTCGGGTTGTCGTCACCATCACGCCTCAAGAAAGGTAGCGGTATTTCGGGACTGCGCTCTGTAAGTTGATTCTGATTGCGCTGTAGCTGCTGTTCAAAGGCCGCGGCTAATTTTGCATAATCGTTTGGAGAAATATTGAGTTCTGTATATAAGCCTTGATCAATTATACCGTCTATCGTATTTGTAGCAGAGACCGGAGTGTAGATCAATTTTTGACCGGTAATGTCATAAAAGTTTCCCTTAGCGTCCTGATAATGGTAGGAGGGCAGGTTTTTATCCAGAGGCGCTGGACCTGTAGATATACCCGGGGTTGCCCCACAACAACTAAAAAGAGCGGCAATAAAAAGGACAAAAATTACGGTAATTTTTTTCAAAAGTAGCAGGCTTTTAAATGAAGCTGAAAATTACAAAAGCTATCCTCTTGATTTTTGAATTATAAATAGTTTAACTTTTTTTAAAAATTATTGAACTTCAACTGCTGAAAATAAGTCCGATAGCGTCATTTTTTGCCTGAATATGACAATTGTTATCCCGTTAAATTGAATTTTCTATTTTAAATTCAGGTAAAATAAATGTTTTAAAGGTCTTTATTTATGGGAATTTTTATGTTTTGCAGTAGCTTGCCCGCTCAATTATAATTTCGACGTATTCCATATGGCAGATTTTTGGTTTTATTTTAAGATAGGTTTAGATCACGTGCTGGACTGGCAGGCATACGATCACGTTCTTTTTCTCATCGTGCTTACCGTGCCCTATGTTTTTAAAGACTGGCAACGGGTGCTACTCATGGTTACCCTTTTTACGGTAGGGCACTCTTTGGCGCTGGTGCTTTCGGTTTATAATGTGGTGCGGGTAAATGCCGGTCTGGTGGAATTTCTGATACCGGTCACCATTTTTATCGCGGCGCTGTATAATATTTTTACTTCGGGGAAAGGCGCCAAAAAAGATAAAGTGGGGCTCTTGCTTATCACTGCGCTATTCTTTGGGCTCATTCACGGGCTAGGATTTTCAAATTTCTTTAAAGAACTAACCGCTCATCTTGACAACCGTATACTTCCCTTGCTTGAATTTGCTTTGGGTATCGAAGCCGCGCAGGTAGTCATCGTTCTCATTGTTTTGATTATAAGCGTTATTTTTCAGACTGTTTTCCGGTTTTCCAGGAGGGACTGGATGATGGTGATTTCAGCCATTGTACTGGGTATGGTAATTCCCATGTTAATCGCAAATTATCCAGGTTAAAGGTCTTAATATTCAAGTAAAAGCGGTAGAAGTTTTTTATCTTCGCAACTGCTTTTCGGCATTTAGTTTGACAAGCATTTTTTTTCAGATTCATGTCCTCTAATAAACCTTCAAAGCAGTTAAAATACGATATTGCCTATCTGCGTATGTCCAGGGAATGGGCAAAACTTTCTTACTGCAAGCGAAAACAAGTGGGGGCCATTATCGTTAAGAATAAGATGATCATCTCTGATGGTTATAACGGTACACCCACCGGTTTTGAAAATATTTGCGAGGATGCCGACAATGCTACCAAATGGTATGTGCTACATGCCGAGGCAAACGCGATCTTAAAAGTGGCTTCGTCTACGCAATCCTGTGCAGGTGCCACCTTATATATCACGCTATCGCCATGTAAGGATTGCAGTAAGCTTATTCACCAGGCCGGTATAACCCGGCTGGTCTATCACTTGGATTACAAAGATAATAGCGGCCTCTCGTTCCTGGAACGGGCAGGGGTGCAGGTAGAACAAATTTCAGATTTAAAGGATTAATTAATCTATGGCAGGCTATCAAAAAAAATACCTTCCGCTCTTTCTGGGCATCACCATTGCCCTGGGCATCGCCTTGGGCAGCCAGCTCAATTACAGTAGCAATTCTGGCCTACTGTCAAAAAACAATGCCAAAAAAGAAAAACTTAATCGACTCATAGATTATATAGATTACGAGTATGTGGACGATGTGAATACGGATAGCATTGTAGATGTGACCGTAAACAGTATTCTGGAGAACCTCGATCCACATTCGGTTTACATACCGCCCACAGATATGCAACGCATGTCTGAAAGTATGAAGGGTAATTTTGTAGGTATAGGGGTGAGTTTTTACCCTGAAAATGATACTATTGTGGTCATTAATGCCATAAAAGGCGGCCCCAGTGAGAAGGCGGGAATCCTGGGCGGCGACCGAATAGTTTCGGCAAATGGCAAAGGCCTTACTGGTAAAAATGTGGCCAGTGATTCCCTCATAGGGAGTTTAAAGGGTAAGATAAATACTATCGTAGACCTGGAGGTAAAAAGACCGGGTAGAACTGCTTTATTGAAAATGAAGGTTACCCGTGATGTCGTGCCCATTATAAGTATAGACGCCAGTTATATGCTCACCGAAAACCTGGGTTATGTAAAAATTAACCGCTTTGCGGAAACCACTCCGGCAGAATTCCGGGATGCCCTGCAGCATTTAAAACAGGATGGAGCTACAAAGATCGTTCTCGACCTGCGCGATAACCCGGGAGGTTATATCTCTGCGGCAGAACAGGTTGTAGATGAATTTTTAAAGGAAGATAAGCTCATTCTTTTTACCAAAAACAAAACCGGGAATATTGAAAACTCCTTTGCGACAGATGGCGGGATCTTTGAGGATGCAGAAGTATATGTACTGGTCAATGAAAATTCTGCCTCTGCCAGTGAGATCGTGGCCGGTGCCATGCAGGACAATGATCAAGGTACCATTGTAGGCCGCAGGACCTTTGGTAAGGGGCTCGTGCAGCGCGAGATGGGACTGGGTGATGGCAGCGCGGTACGTCTTACCATTGCCCGTTATTATACCCCAACGGGCCGCAGCATTCAGCGCCCTTATGATGACGGCACCAAAGCCTATTATGAAGAGTACCTAAACAGATATCAGAATGGAGAGATGTCATCGCTAGATAGCATTGAGGTAGATGACAGCCTGCGGTTTACCACTCCCGGAGGTAAAGTGGTATATGGTGGTGGCGGTATCATACCAGATGTTTTTGTGCCCAAAGAGACTGATTATGAGAAAGAATCAATAGATTACGCGCTGCGATCTGGCTTTATGTCCAGGTATGTTTTTGACATGTTAGAGCGCGATAGAAAATATTATAATACACTGAACCTGGCGAAGTTTAAGAAGGAAGTCGAAATTTCTGACGCAGATATTACAGATTTTGTATCTTACGCAGCGCGTAGAGAGATCAAAATCAGTACCAAAGAGCATAAAGAAGAGCTTAAACGGAGCATAAAAGCGGTAATGGCGCAGCAATTATTTGGCACCACACTTTATGAGCAGATGATCAATAAAGACGATGCGATGGTCAAAAAAGTTATTTCTCTCAGTAATAGTAAAAAGTCATGATACTCATTGCTTCCATTTTTGTGTTTTGCGCTGCGGCCATATTCTGGTTGTTGGATAACAGTGCAGGTTTGTTGATTGGCAACGGCATTTCGGTAACGCCATTTTACCTTTCACCGAAGGAGGTCAAAGACCAGATGAAAACTATAGAAAATCCTAAAGTGCTGCGCCGTTTACGCACTACCCTTTTATTTCAGAAACTGCACAGATTACTTCTCTTGCTTGCCGCACTTACTTTTGTAGCTGGTATTGTCTATGAAATAATGAATCCTACACTTTTATTGCTTTTTTAAGAAAATGGTATTCACCTTGTAATAAGCTGATTTTGACCTTAAAAAACTGATTTTTGAGTCGGATTCTCCCGTTTTTTGGCTTCCGTTCCAAGATCTAATTACTATAGAGAGCTTTAATACTCCAAGCCTATTTTAAAACGAATGATATATTTTGGATATATACTTGTGGCTTACTTGACCCGCAAAGACAGACTTATCCCTTTGCCCTGCAAATTTTGATTTTTTTTCTAAAAATAAAATTATCCTAGTAAAATATGGATTGCTTCAGCTATTAGATAGCGTTCCATTCTGCATTTTTTCAATCTAATAATTCCTTTTTTGCTCTAATTATGGGATTTTTGGGCTTCGCCCGAAGAAACTCAGTTTCAAATAAGTTCTTTACCACAGTAAATACAGGAAGGAATTATTCGGCTTAGGATCTGTTTAGAAATAACCTGCCCATTTCTATGGGTTCTTTTGCCCAGCAACTGCGTTGAAAATACTCGCCATAGCTACGGCTATGTCTGCGTTTTTCGCCTTGTTGATGAACAAAATAACTGCCTATAATTCG
>JBDNGW010000537.1:0-4762 GCA_041689735.1 Leeuwenhoekiella sp.
GGCAGAAATGGATGAAGTGGTCTATGATGCCAGTAGTTCGGTTATGAATTCGGCATTCTTCGGGCAGATCATTATTCTAATTGTTTTTACGCCGATCTTATTTTTAACCGGGATCGAGGGAAAAATGTTCCGACCGATGGCGTTTACTTTTGGTTTTGCCGTTCTCGGAGCCATTATTTTATGTCTTACCTATGTGCCGATGATCACTTCGCTTGCCATGAAGCTGGCCGGGAGAAAGAAAAACTGGTTCAATAAAGTGGAAGATAAAATTTCGGGCTTTAGTAATGGAATGATGACCCGCATCAAAAACGGTTATCGCCCGGTAATCTTAAAATCCTTGAAGCATCGCATTATTGTACTGGTAATCGCGGTTTTGTTGCTGCTGGGCGCCGGGTATTCCTTTAGCCGAATGGGGGGCGAATTTATCCCCAGTATCGATGAAGGGGACATAGCGATGCAGGCACTTTTAAGGCCTGGAAGCTCGTTGACCGAAGCGATTGAAACTTCCACGAAAATCGAAAAGATCGTACTCGATAATTTCCCCGAAGTGGAAACAGTGGTTTCCCGCATTGGCGTGGCCGATATTCCAACAGACCCGATGCCAATGGATATTGCCGATACCTATATTATCCTGGACAAGAATAAGGATAATTGGGTCTCTGCGGAAAATAAAGTGGAACTAGTTGCCAAAATCAAGGAAAAACTTGCCGATGTTCCGGGCGTTAATTTTGTTTTCAGTCAGCCGGTCGAACTGCGGTTTAATGAGCTGCTAACTGGCGTTCGGGAGGATGTGGCTATCAAGTTATATGGAGATGATCTCGAAATACTGACCGAAAAATCTTCAGAAATGGCAAAAATCATTAAAAATGTTCCCGGTGCGGGAGATGTGAACTTAGAGGCTACTTCTGGGCTGCCCCAAATGACAGTGCGTTTTGACCGAAGTAAAATAGCGCAATATGGACTGAACATTCAGCAATTGAGTACGTATATAAGTACCGCTTTTGCTGGGGGAGTCGCCGGGGTCATTTTTGAGGGGGAAAAACGTTTTGAAATGGTCGTACGATTGGACGAAGCGCACCGCCAGAATATTGACGACGTGAAAAATCTTCTGGTTGCTCTGCCCAATGGGAACCAGATCCCCATTAAAGAAGTGGCAGATATCAGCTATCAGCCAGGACCCATGCAGATTTCTCGTGATAATACTTCCAGAAGGATTTCTATAGGGGTGAACGCGCGTGGCCGTGATGTGGAATCTTTGGTTCACGATATTCAGGACAGACTGGATGCAGAACTTGACCTGCCACCGGGCTATCGCGTTTCCTACGGCGGGGCGTTTGAAAACCTGCAACGGGCAAAAGATCGGTTGACCATAGTGGTTCCCATTGCCCTCGCGCTTATTTTCCTGTTGCTCTATTTTGCTCTGGGTTCGTTTTCCCAGTCCATTATGATCTATATGGCAGTTCCCTTAGCGGCCATTGGGGGTATTTTTGCACTTGTCATCCGCGGGATGCCCTTTAGTATCTCTGCCGGAGTTGGATTTATAGTCCTCTTTGGGGTTGCCGTTTTAAATGGGCTGGTGCTTATAAGCAGGTTGAATTCCTTAAAAGCAGAGGGAGTTACTGATGTACGGGAACGTATTTTAACAGGAACGCAAGAGCGGTTACGACCCATTTTATTGACAGCCCTTGCTGCTATTATGGGCTTTTTACCGATGGCATTTTCTAGCGGGGCAGGGGCTTCTGTACAGCGCCCACTGGCCACGGTGGTCATCGGCGGACTGATTACCGCTACTTTACTCACGCTTATCGTTGTGCCAATTTTATACACATTTGTGGAAAAAATGAAGCAAAATGCCAAGAATAAATCGACTAAAATTACTATAAACCCCACACTGATCCTAATTCTTTTCAGCTTGGGGTTGACGGCCATTCCCACATATTCCTATGCGCAATCACCGCAGATGGAGCAAGATTCCGTTCCACAGAACAGGTTTGAGGAACAACAGGATTTTTCACCCATTTCTTTAAAGGAGGCGGTTGAAAGGGCTCAAACCCATTATCCAAAGCTGAAAGTTGCACAGTTGGAAATAGAAAACCAACAGGCGCTAAAAAAAACGGCCTGGGATTTGGGAAATACCACAATTTTTACCGGTGGTGAAGAACTGCCGGATTCCAATAATGGCGATGAGGGCATTTATACTACAATTGGTATTCAACAACAAAATATCGACTTATTTAGTATAGCGTCCAAAAACAAGGTTCAAAATACAAAAATCATGTTGAGTCAAACCGCCCTCGATCTTACTTCGCTTCAAGTGGAACGTGAAGTGAGCAAGGCTTGGGGAAATGCATATATATCCAAGCGGAAATATGAACTATATGTGGAACTCGATTCTATTTTCAGCGATTTTGAACGCGCGGCAAGACTTCGTTATGAGACTGAAGCAGCTTCCAAGTTGGAATATTTGTCAGCTACCAATCAGGCGAGGCAGGTAAGCCTTCAGAAAATGCAGGAATATCGGGACTATCTGGGTAATTTGCAAAAACTGAACCTATGGTTAGTCAGTAAGATTACCTATACCGTAGATGATGCCGAAATTGGTGAAATAGACCAGCCCATCATGCACCGCGCAGATTCCATTAGGAATCACCCTTTGCTGCGCTATTCAGAACAACAAATTGAGGTAGCAGAAGCGGAACGAAATTTGATCGGAAAAGCATTTTTTCCAAAATTCAGTTTGCAATATGGCAGGCAGAAAATCGCTGGGCAGAATGGTTTTTTCACCTTTCAGGCGGGGATTTCCATCCCGTTGTTTTTTGGACCTGAATTGGGACGGTCACAATCGGCCAAAATCCAAACGGAAATCGCCGAGCGGCATTTTCAGGAAAAACAGCTTCAGGTAAATGCCAATTATATGGAGTTGCAGCAATCCTATTTAAAATGGCTGGAATCCTGGCAGTATTATGTACAGGAAGCTCTTCCGCTAGCCAAACAGCAGCGGGACGGTGCCGTGTTTGCCTATAAAGAAGGAGGTATTGATTATACCACTTTTCTACAGACAGTGCGGGATGCCATCGATATACAGAGCAATTCCTGGGATGCGCTGAACAATTATCTTCAATCAAAATATGAAATGGAATTTTATCTGAATTCCGCTAAACAATAAAGACAAACTCATGCATACGATAAAAACAATTTTGTACCCAGCGCTACTTTTGGGCGTTTTAATATCTTGTAAACAGGAAGAACTTTCCACTGAAAAAGAAAGTCAAAATCAAACTGAAACGGTCGAAAATAACGGTGGAAACGAAGAAAATCAGGGTCTTGAAAATCAGAAGTTACATGTTTCGCAACAAAAGCTGGAAACGCTGGAATTAAAGATAGACAGTCTGCCGATGAAAAGCCTCGCAGGTATCGTGAAGGCAAATGGCCAACTGGAAGTCCCCCCACAGAACGAGGCGGCAATTACCGCGATAATAGGTGCAAACGTGACCAGTATTAAGGTTATTGAAGGCGATAAAGTGAAAAAAGGAAGCGTTCTGGGATATTTAAGCCATCCCGATCTCATTAAGTTGCAGATTGATTATTCCAGCGCCTACAATCAAATGAACTTTTTAGAAAAGGAATACAACCGCCAGCAACGGTTGTACGAGGCCGAAGTCGCTTCCGGAAGAAAATTTCAGGAAACGGAATCCCAATATAATAGTAGCAAGGGATTGGTAAAAGGGCTCGAGTCGCAATTAAGGTTGTTGCATTTAAATCTAGACCGGATCAAGAACGGGAATGTGTACAACCAAGTGCCCATTGTGAGTCCAATAGACGGATACGTGGAAAGTGTGAATATCAAAATCGGCCAATTTGTACAACAGCATATTGAAATGTTTGAAATCATCAATACGGAGCATGTACATGCTGATCTAATGGTTTTTGAAAAGGACGTGAGCAAGGTAAAAGAAGGGCAGCGTGTACAATTTGAAATCGAATCTATGCCCGATAGTCATCTTACGGCCACGATATATTCCGTAGGAAAAACTTTTGAAGAAGGGCCCAAAGCGGTGCATGTGCATGCTGAAATTGAAAACAAACAAGGTGATCTAATTCCTGGAATGTACCTGAGCGCAAAAATAGTCACTTCGGAGAATAGCGTGCCCGCACTTCCCGAAGAGTCCCTTATTACTGAAAACGGGCAATCCTACATTTTTACGGCTAAAAAAGTAACTGAAAATAGTAAAGAAAAGTGGGAAATAAGTCCACTGAAAGTGGTCGCCGGACAGAAATATGATGGCTGGGTTGAAATTAAACTCCTACAACCCTTGGAAAAAGAGACCAAGTTCGTCTGGAACAAAGCCTATTATCTAATAGCTGAACTTAAAAAGGGAGAAAATGAGCATTCGCATTAAAAATCAGATAATTACAAAGCCTAATTAACGCTTTTTCTTAGAGGAAAAGATAGCTTTATATAATGTATTCGTATATCCGCAATTACTCTTAAATAGGAAATATTATGTGTTTTATGTCACATCGAGCCTGCCTTTGCCGACAGGCAGGCGCAGTCGAGATGCTATTTATCTATGCTTCGACTTTAGTTTATCCTGAGCAAAGTCGAAGGGCTCAGCATGACAAAAACTTACTTTAGGTGTTTAAGCGCACAATCATTAATGCATTTAGCTTTTCAAAAGAAAATCGGGGGAAATATCTTAAAAACAGGAATTGGTATGAAAAATGGATAATAAGGATAACCTAGTTGCATAAAAATTTTATA
>JBDNGW010000538.1:0-1356 GCA_041689735.1 Leeuwenhoekiella sp.
CCGAATTATAGGCAGTTATTTTGTTTGACCACAAGGCGAAAAACGCAGGCATAGCCGTAGCTATGACGAGTATTTTCAACGCAGTGGGCGAGCAAAAGAACAAGTAGAAACGGGCAGGTTATTTCTATACAGATCCTAAGACCATTTTCTTAATTATTTTATTTGAGTAAATAATCCTCGGGGCAAGCCCACGAGGCATTTAGAGGAATTTTTTTTTGATTGATGAAAACCATCCGTTTTCAAACTTTCCTCAAAAACGCGAGGCAAGCCTCGGGGAATTAAACCCAATAGAGATTAAACGCTATTGCACCAGTATTGATGTGTGACCGCCACAACGAGTCTGTCGAAGAGCCTATCACCGAAGTATCTACGGTTTAGTTTGTAGCAGAACTCGTTAAGGTAGTTCTGAAGATATCTGCCGTCTATCTTATGGTAGATGCCCAAAAAATTCCTCTTTGCGTTGCTTATGGCAATATGTACCCATTTGAGTGTCGTCTTGGTCGTTTCCTCCCCCGACTTTTCGGTAAGGTGCATTTCAACATAATCCTCTATGTCCACATAGCTGGTGCTTTTGTCGCTGAATACGATGCTCTTGCCATCCAGAACATTGGAGACCAGTTCGTTGACCCCATCCTTTTCATGGGTCTCGAGTACCTTCATCTTGAAGTAGCGGACGTGGCTCTCCGTTTTGCCGGTCTCGATGTCCTCAAGCCTTGTGGACTCGGCCATGACCGCCACATTGGACTGACGCTGGCTCCCCCGCCCACGCTTGAGCCGCTGCCTATCCCTCTCCTGTGTGGCCTTCTCGAAATAGCCCTCGTCGAACTCGATCATCCCCTCCAGGCCGTAAAGGTCGTTCCGCTTACCCATGGCAGCACGGATCCTGTGCATGAGCGACCATACCGTATTGTACCTTTTATGACCTATCTGTTTTTGGAGCTCCTTGGCGGACATGCCCTTTTTGGTAAAGGTCATAAAGGCCATTGCCAGGTACCACTTGCGCACCGGCAGGTTGGAGTTCTCCATGACCGTCCCGCTGCGCAGGGAGGTCCTGAAGTCGCAGCCCGCGCACTGCCGGCCCACTTGGCCTTGAGCCAATAGTGCTCTGTGCCCTTGCAGTTCTTGCAGACCACACCCTCTTTCTCACGTGCGAGCCTCATGTGGTCGCGGCACGATTTTTCGTCTGGGAACTGCTCGGTAAAATTCAGGATTGTCATAGCATTGGATTTTTACCAAATATAAGGAATTATTCCGACTGGCGCAATTCCGACCAATCAATTTATTTTATAAACATACAGATTACTTATATAAATTTTTAACTAAATTTAAGGTAAAATATGCGATATTTTCTGAAAA
>JBDNGW010000539.1:0-1627 GCA_041689735.1 Leeuwenhoekiella sp.
AAGAGCCTAATTTCGGGATTTTAGACCAGTTTTCAAAGAGAATTCACTCCAGATTGAACTAAGTTTTAAACTGTTAATTGTTGATTATTAAATGGTTGGAGGTTTTCTTGCAGACACTAAATAGGGAGAATGGTCGAGTACTATGGATCCTCATTGTTCAAACCCAACTTTTGCGTTGGGGATTGCAGTGGACCTGCCGGCAGGCAGGAATCCTTTTTGTAAGCTACGAGTAAAAATATTGTAGCGGAAAGCCGCACCCATAGAGTAACTCCCAAATCCACTTTAATAACAAATTAAGTGAGCCACTTTTCAAACATTGACATGAAAAATCTTACATAAAAATCAGACCTGCAACTTTCAACCTGCAACCTGCAACTTTTTCCTACCCTTCAACTTTCAACCTGCAACTTCTTCCTAGCTCCTCACTTTCCTTTCCCATTTCCAAGCAGAATCCAATGCCTCATCAAGCGTTTTTTTGGCTTTCCAGCCCAATTTTTCATTGGCTTTGGTTGTATCTGCATAAGCGGCTACCACATCGCCCTCGCGCCGGCCCGCTATTTTATAAGGCAGTTTCTTACCGGAAACTTTTTCAAAAGACTCAATGACTTCAAGTACAGAACTGCCGGTACCGGTACCAATATTGAAAACCTCATAATTGGATTCGTTCTTCTTATCGATGAGTCGTTGCAACGCGATGACATGCGCTTTGGCCAGATCGACCACATGAATATAATCGCGCACGGCAGTGCCATCTTTGGTAGGATAATCATCTCCATAAACGGAGAGTTGATCGCGCATCCCCATTCCGGTCTGGGTAATATAAGGAATCAGATTCTGGGGCACGCCCAGTGGCAGTTCGCCGATCTCCACACTGGCATGTGCCCCCACGGGATTAAAGTAACGCAGCGCAATGGCTTGCAGCTCTTTTTCCACCTTGCAGGTATCACGTATGATCTCCTCGCCTACCTGTTTGGTATTTCCGTAAGGGGATTCGGCAGGTTTTACGGGGGCGTTTTCAGTGATCGGGAGTTCGTCGGCCTGACCATAAACGGTGCACGACGAACTAAAAATAAAGTGACTTTCTTGCTTTTTGGAAAGTTCCTGGAGGATATAAACCAGGGTTCCAAGGTTGTTTTCATAGTATAAAAGTGGTTTTTCCACACTTTCACCCACGGCTTTGGAAGCTGCAAAATGGATAACGCCAGAAACCACTTTGTTCGTTTTAAAAAAATTTATGACATCTGCTTTGTCCCGAAGATCCATTTCTATAAATTCCGGTTTTTTCCCTGTGATTTTGGTAATGCCATCCAGCACTTCCCTGGAAGAATTAGAAAGGTTATCAATAATGACCACCTCAAAACCTTTGTTCTGCAATTCAACAACCGTGTGTGAGCCTATAAAACCCAGGCCTCCTGTTACTAATATTTTCACTTGTTCTTTGTTTAAATTATTTCTTTGAAAGAGTAGGTTTTTTATCCCAAAACTTTCATTTTCTTTGCTCTTTATACTATGAACCAATTTTCAATAGTTCTAAATCCACCGGGGCTTCGGTACAAATTCCTTTCCGCTGCGCTACAAGAAATTCACTCAGCCACCTACTCTTTCGGTAGAAATCCCTTTCCGATGC
>JBDNGW010000540.1:0-10314 GCA_041689735.1 Leeuwenhoekiella sp.
TATTTTTAATAAATAATGTTAAATACATAACAAACCTATCTATTTTTTTTGTTTTTGCAACATTTATAATATAAAATGCAGAATTCTACAATTCTCAATATGATTTTTTCCAATTACCTTTTTCTGGTTAACGCTACTTTTTCATTTATTCAATAATGCGTAAACCTCTATCATTTCCTAAAAATCGCCGTATTTTTACCTGATTTAATAATAAAACGGCTATTTTGCGTTTTTAGATTATAATCTTTATCCATTTGCAAACCGCTTATAACAAACTACTTCCGCTGCTCGCATTATTGCTTTTATGCCTGGGTTGCTCGCGTAAAAACGACAGTTTCCTGAGCCGTAACTATCATGCCGTAACTGCAGAATACAATACGCTCTACAACGGCGAGGTCACTTTTATAGCAGGCCGCGACGCGCTTATAGACACCTATGCAGACAATTTTTGGGAAATTCTGCCCATTGAAAGAATGGAGCAGTTTGAGGAAGTGACCCTGCCCGGTGAATCTAAAAACGCCAATTTTGAACGCGCTGAGGAAAAGGCCATAAAAGCCATTCAAAAACAGGGAATGGAAATTGACGGCGAGGAGCGCAACCCACAGATTGACGAGGCTTTTATGCTCCTTGGCAAAGCCCGTTATTATGACCAGCGTTTTGTGCGTGCGCTGGAATCCTTCAATTATATCCTGGCATCCTACCCAGCAAGCAATAACATCGCCCAAGCTAAAATCTGGAAGGCCAAGACCAATATTCGGCTGAACAATGATGTGATTGCATTGGAAAGCCTACACCAATTACTTGATCAGGAAGAAAAACTCAAAAGCCAGGATTACGCAGATGCCTCAGCGATGCTTGCTCAAGGCTACCTTAATATCAATAGAAAAGACAGTGCACTGGTTTATATTGACAAGGCAATTACGCTTACGCGGAAAAATGAAGAACGCGGCAGGTATTTATTTGTCGAAGGTCAACTATATGATGCCATTGGCGAACACGGACTAGCCAATGAAACCTACACCAAAGTGATTGACCTGAACAGGCAAAGTCCGCGGCGCTATATGATCAACGCCTACATTTCCCGGGCCCGCAACTTTGATTACGAGACCGAAAACCAAACCGCTTTTCTGGAAATACTCGATGAACTTGCCAAAGACCGTGAAAATCGGCCTTTTTTAGACCGAATTTACTATCAACTGGGCGAATTTTACCGAAACACCAAAGAAACCGATACTGCCATTGCCTTTTACAACCGCTCTTTACGGGCACAGGGCGGGGATAAATACCTCACTTCCCGCGACTATCTTATCTTGGGCAATATCGCCTTTGACCGGAATGAATACGAACATGCCGGCGCCTATTATGACAGTACGCTTACCAATCTGAACGATCGCACCAGGGAATACCGCGACATCAACAAGAAACGGGAAAACCTGACCGATGTGATCCGTTTTGAGCAGGTGACCCATAGAAATGACAGTATCCTCTCTTTAATTGCGATGAGCGATGAAGAGCGCCGCACCTATTTCGAAGAATATATCGTAAAACTTAAGGAACAGGCCGCTAAAGATTCTATCGCGGCATCTGCAACAGCGGGTATTCGCAACAATGAGTTCTTTAACGTTGACCCTGGAATATCGGGTTCCAGTACGGCTGAGTTTTATTTTTACAATAACGCTACCGTGGCGCAGGGCAAATTAAATTTTGAACGCCGCTGGGGCAAGCGGGAACTGGCAGATAACTGGCGTCTTTCGAGCAAAATGAATACTGGCAAGGCTAGCAGCGCGATTGCCCAGTCCGACACCACCGCCACCAAAGAAGATACCCGTTACGACCTTGATAAATATCTGGCCACTGTTCCCACCGCGCAGGGAAAAATTGATACCTTGGCACGCGACCGTAATTTTGCATATTACCAGCTGGGGCTTATCTATAAAGAGAAATTCAAGGAATATAGGCTTGCGGCAGACCGTCTGGAAACCCTGCTCGATCAAAAACCCGAAGTACGTTTGATCATTCCGGCAAAATACCATCTCTATCAAATTTTCGGCGAAGCCGGAAACGGGACCAAACAGCAGCAATACCGTGACGATATATTGTCCAATCATGCTGATTCCCGCTATGCTGCATTTATAAAAAACCCCGAGGAAGCACTTGATAAAGACGCAGACAGTCCAGAAGTGCTGTACAACGGACTATTCCGAAGGTTTGAACAACAGGATTATGATTATGTTATCAATCAAGCAGACGAATATATAGACCAGTTTGTGGGCGATCCCTTTGTGCCGAAATTTGAACTGCTGAAAGCAACTGCCATTGGAAGGCTGCGCGGTTTTGAAGCTTACAAGGAAGCCTTGAATTATGTCGCGCTCAATTATCCCAATGTGGAAGAGGGCAAAAAAGCAGAACAGATATTAAGTGAGGTTATCCCGCAGATCCAAGACAGCGCTTTTGCACCGGACAATGAGACAGAAAGTTGGAAACTTATATATTCCTTTCCTACCGGAGATGTTGAAAATTTTACTAAAAATGAAGAGGAACTTCAGCATGCGCTCAACGTATATTTCTACACACAGTATTATATTTCCGCAGATGTGTACACAAATGATGCACGCTTGTTGGTGATTCACGGTTTTACCAGTAAAGATGAAGCAGAGCGTTTTGCCTACAAACTGGAAACTGACAGTGATTATCATATCGACACGACCGCAACTCCCATAAGCTCAAAAAATTACAGGACAATTCAGTTGCATAAAAATCTGAATGCGTATCTTTCTCGTGATTCTAATTAAGTTGTAAATTATGAAATGGAATGAAGCTTTAAACCGCTATTTCAGTCCGTCGACAGAAGAAGACCAACTGCTCGCCAATGACACGATTAATGAGACACTAACTGACGCATCGCAAGATGAAAAAAGAAAAATCATGAATAGACCGAGTAAATTGGGCACAGACCCTAATAATAATCAAAACAGAATAAGCCAGGGTACCAAGATTGTGGGTGATATCACCTCTCCCGGAAGTTTTAGGATAGACGGCGAGTTTGAAGGCACAATACAGAGTTCTGGAAAGGTTGTAATAGGCGAGACCGGTATTGTAAAAGGAACCCTTAATAGTGCTGAGGTAGAGATTGAAGGGAAAATAAAAGGTGAACTTATAGTGAGCGAGCTTTTGTCCCTTCGTTCCACAGCGCACGTAGATGGCGAGGTATCTACCCCAAAACTCGCAGTAGAACCGGGCGCGACCTTTAACGCTTCCTGCGAGATGAACTCCAATGCAAACCGCTCTATAAAAACCCTTGATGGACGAGAAAAAGCCGAAAAGCCCGCTTAAAAATTGGGCGATATTCACGGGCATTGCATTAGAGATGGGCTCCACAATCTTTGGTTGCGCCTGGATAGGCAAAAAGTTAGACGCAAGTTACGGTGATCCTGATGGTACCCATTGGTTTACACTTGGGTTCATAATCTTTGGAGTAGCCGGCTCGCTCTACATCGTTCTTCAACAGCTAAAGAAGTATAATGATTAATAAGAGATCGAGCTACTATTATGTCATTACATGTTGACTAAATCACTTAATGAATTTTTCTCATTTATAACGACTCCCTTAAAATTATCCAAACCTAGTGACCAAACAAAAAAACAAATCAAAAATCCGTTAATGAAATCATTTTTTAATCGATTTTTAATTTATTTGTTATTGACTTTTATTCTAACATTTGGCCTTCACGCTGGCTTAACTTCTAACTTTTTTAAACTTCCTGTTGCCAACTTTCTCCTTTTTTCGTACAAATTCAACTTTGGAATCACGCTGCTTTTTACCACTACAATTATATTTTTAAGTCGAAAGCTCAAGCATCAAATAGGTTTTATTTTTCTTTCTGGCACTGCTATTAAATTAATACTTTTTACGGCGATCAGTAATTATAAAGGATTTGAAATAGATCGATCAACTGCTTTGGACTTCTTTATTCCATATTCGGCATGTCTATTTGTAGAGATTTTTATGGTATCCAAAATTTTAAATAAAGGTCAAAATCATTGATGTTTAATAGGTTAAGGCTTATTTATTAGAGAATATTTTTTTCGCTTTTCGGTATTGGCATTTTGAAGAAATGTTTTACATTTGTACCCAAATTCAAAGACCGAAAACATAAACGAATGTCAGCATCAAAAACCGCTAAATTTTTAGTATTTAGCCTTCTATTTGTACTCCCATTTGGCCTTAGCGCACAAGAGCATTCCGAAGAAAAGGACGGTTTTGAGACCGGCGACCCCGTAGATTCCAAATCGGAAATTAAAAATTACATCAATCACCACCTGCTCGACTCGCACGACTTTATTCTTTGGTCTGATGCTGCGGCTGGAACCCATACAAGCTTTCCACTTCCCATAATTATTCTTGATGAAGGGCTGCAGGTTTTTTCATCCGCAAAATTTCATCACGGAGAAGCGGTCGCCGAATCCAATGGTAACTATTATAAGATTTACCATAATAAAATTTACAAAACTGACGCAGCGGGGAGTATAACCCTAGAAAAAGATGGCCATCCCTCAAACAAACGTCCACTTGATTTTTCGATAACCAAAAATGTCTTTTTTATATTCGTGATCGCATTGATCATGTTTGTGCTTTTCCGCAGTCTGGCAAAGTCATACACCAAAAAGCATGTGCCTACAGGTGTCAACCGCTTTCTTGAGCCGTTGATAATTTATGTACGCGATGAGATCGCGATTCCTAACATCGGTGAGAAGAAATATAGGAAATATATGGGTTTCCTGCTCACAGTATTTTTCTTTATCTGGATCGTCAACCTTATGGGTCTCACTCCATTGGGCGTTAACATTACTAATAGTATTTCAGTCACCTTTTGTCTTGCGGTCATTACCTTTTTTATCGTGCAGTTCACGGCCAATAAAAATCACTGGATGCACATTTTCTGGATGCCTGGAGTGCCGGTTATCATGAAGATCGCATTGATGCCTATTGAGATTCTAGGCATGTTTATCAAGCCGTTCGCGCTTATGATACGGCTTTACGCCAATATCACTGCAGGTCACGTAGTAATTATGAGCTTGATCGGGATGATCTTTGTCTTTAAGAGCTGGTTTGCGGGCCCTGCGTTTTTTGGGTTTACTATATTCATTTCGGTAATCGAACTGTTGGTCGCCTTTTTACAGGCATATATTTTCACTCTGTTAAGTGCATTATACATTGGTAGCGCCGTTGAGGAGCACCATCACGATGACGGCATTGAGAAGAACGATGAGGTTTCTATCGTGCACTAAAATTTTTATCAAGTAAGTAATTTTAATTTCAAATAATCAGTTTATGGAAAGTTTAGATTTGAACATGGTTGGAGCAGGTCTTATCATCATCGGTGCAGGTATTGGACTTGGGATGATCGGCGGAAAGGCCATGGAGGCTATTGCGCGTCAGCCCGAAGCGACCAACAAGATCCAGACTGCGATGATCATTATCGCCGCCCTTCTTGAAGGTCTTGCTTTTGCTGCGTTGTTCGCAGCCTAACAAGGAACAATGAGGCGAACACCCGCAACGGTTGGTTGCGGGTGTTGTCTTATTTAAAAACCTAAGACTAGTACAAAACAGCATTATTCCAGATTAAAACCATTCAAATAACATATAAACAATGGAAAAGTTAGTCAACGATTTTTCATTTGGTCTGTTCTTTTGGCAGTCCCTTATTTTTATAACCCTAATCATTCTTTTGAGGATCTACGCATGGAAACCTATCTTAACCGCGCTCAGCAGCCGTGAGGATGGAATTAAAGATGCCCTTGCTTCTGCCGAAAAGGCAAGACTGGAAATGCAGAACCTCAAAGCGGATAATGAGAAATTATTACAAGAGGCGCGCAATGAGCGCGAGGCCATGATCAAGGAAGCACGTGAAATTCGTAAAAAGATGGTTGCCGAAGCCGAAGAGGATACTAAAGAGCGTACCTCTGAGATGATTGCGCAAGCACAGGATGCCATTGCGGCTGAAAAGCGTGCGGCGATTGCCGAATTGAAGAACCAAGTTGCCGAATTATCGCTCGAAATCGCCGAAAAAGTGGTTAGAGCAGAGCTTTCCGATAAAAACAAGCAAATGCAGCTTGTTGATAAAATGTTGCAAGACGCAACCTTAAATTAAAAACTATGTCCATCAGAGCAGCTTCACGTTATGCAAAAGCAGTTTATGCGGGATCTAAGGAGTCCGCTACCGAAGAGCTTGTGTATGGCAATATGAAATCCATTGCAAAAACGATTGATGATAGCAAAGAACTACAACTTGTTCTTGAAAGTCCGCAGATAAAAAATGAGGATAAACGCGCTTCATTACACGCGATTTTCAAAGATGTTTCAGAAATTACGACAAGTCTTATAGACATTGTAGTAGATAATGGACGCGCCGGTCTGCTTGAGCACGTAGCGCAGTCCTACATTCAGCTTTATAATGAGGAGCAGGGCATTGTAATAGCACATGTTACCACTGCAGTTGCACTTGATGATGCTTTAAATCAAAAAGTTTTGGCCAAGATAAAAGAAATTACCGGCAGCGAGCAGATTGTTTTAAAGCATAAAATTGATTCCGAAATTTTGGGCGGGTTTATATTGCGCGTGGGAGATATGCAGTATGACGCCAGTGTTTCCAACCAATTACAACGCGTACACAAAGAATTCAGCAAACGTTTATAAGTACAACAGAGCCTGCGCTCCGCGGGGGCTTTCAAAATATAATTTACTATAATGGCAGCAATTAAACCATCAGAAGTTTCAGCAATTTTAAAGAAGCAACTTTCAGGCTTTGAAGCGTCAGCCTCGCTAGATGAGGTGGGAACGGTACTTACCGTGGGTGACGGTATCGCCAGCGTTTATGGCTTATCAAACGTACAATATGGCGAACTGGTAGAATTTGAGGGAGGCCTTGAAGGGATCGTCCTCAACCTGGAAGAAGATAACGTAGGGGTCGTATTGTTGAGCCCTTCCAAAGAAATTAAGGAAAGTTCTACCGTAAAACGTACCAAACGCATTGCCTCCATTCATGTAGGTGAAGGTA
This sequence comes from Leeuwenhoekiella sp., assembly GCA_041689735.1. Lineage (GTDB taxonomy): Bacteria > Bacteroidota > Bacteroidia > Flavobacteriales > Flavobacteriaceae > Leeuwenhoekiella. The sequence goes on from JBDNGW010000540.1 coordinate 7,059, forward strand.
TTGTGGGCCGCGTGGTTGACACGTTGGGAAATCCCATAGACGGTAAGGGCGGGATTGAAGGTGAAACCTATGAAATGCCACTGGAGCGCAAAGCCCCGGGCGTAATTTACCGCCAGCCGGTAACCGAGCCTTTACAGACCGGTATTAAATCCATTGATGCCATGATCCCAGTGGGACGTGGGCAGCGGGAGCTGGTAATTGGTGACCGCCAGACCGGTAAGACGACGGTTTGTATTGATACCATTCTTAATCAAAAGGAATTTTACGACGCTGGAGAGCCCGTATATTGTATTTATGTTGCCATTGGTCAGAAAGCGTCTACCGTTGCCGGTATTGCTAATATCTTAGAAGAAAAAGGTGCCCTTGCCTACACTACCATCGTAGCAGCAAACGCATCAGATCCTGCGCCGATGCAGGTTTATGCTCCCTTTGCAGGAGCTGCTATAGGAGAATATTTTAGGGACACCGGTCGTCCCGCACTTATTGTTTTTGATGACCTTTCTAAACAAGCGGTCGCCTATCGTGAGGTTTCGCTTTTATTACGTCGCCCACCGGGACGTGAAGCCTATCCTGGTGACGTGTTCTTTTTGCACTCCCGTTTACTGGAGCGTGCGGCCAAAGTCATTAACAATGATGAGATTGCCTCAAAAATGAACGATTTGCCAGACAGTTTAAAACCGCTGATCAAAGGTGGTGGTTCTTTAACCGCATTGCCTATTATTGAAACGCAGGCGGGAGACGTTTCAGCATATATCCCAACTAACGTGATCTCGATCACCGATGGTCAGATTTTCCTGGAGTCGGATTTATTTAATGCAGGTGTTCGACCAGCGATTAACGTAGGTATCTCGGTATCTCGGGTGGGTGGTAATGCGCAGATAAAATCCATGAAAAAAGTTGCCGGTACGCTTAAATTGGATCAAGCGGCCTACCGCGAACTGGAAGCTTTTTCAAAATTTGGTTCAGACCTTGATGCGGCCACGATGAACGTGATCGCCAAAGGACAGCGCAACGTAGAAATTTTAAAGCAAGCTCAAAACGATCCTTACCCCGTAGAAGATCAAATCGCGATCATCTACGCCGGTTCTAAAAACCTATTGCGCAACGTACCGGTAAACAAGGTCAAAGAATTTGAAAAGGATTATCTGGAATTCCTAAACGCCCAGCACAGGGATGTACTGGACACCCTTAAAGCCGGTAAACTCACTGACGAAGTTATTGACACGCTTACCACGGTTGCTAAGGATATGGCGGCGAGGTATTAGTTTTGAGTTCAGAGCTTTTGAGTTCAGAGTTATGAGTTCAGAATTCAGAGATTCGAGTTGTGAATGCAGTTGGCAATGGTTCCATTTGTTCAAAGAGTTTTCAATTTGCTTATGATATAGTAATATATGGGAAAACTTTAAAAAGTTTGAATTCAGAATTATGAGTTATGAATGCAGTTAATAATAGTCCCATTCGTTTAAAGAGTTTTCAATTTGCTTGTGATATAGTATTATATACGAAAACTTTAAAAAACAAAAGGGAATATGAAATTGCCTCTCAACTTTTGAAAAGCGGAACAAGCATCGGTGCCAATGTCAGAGAGGCTCAAAGAGGTGTAAGTAGAAAGGATTTTAAAAATAAATTGGGAATAGCGCTTAAGGAAGCTGACGAAACTCTTTATTGGTTAGAATTAATAGATGCAACCATAGAAAAAACGCCTGAGAATTTAAATGATAATTGTGATGAACTCATTAGAATACTGGTTTCCATTCTAAAAAATACAAAATTAGCTTAGTTTCAGAAATTCTGAACTCTAAACTCATAACCCACAACTCGTACCAATGGCCAATTTAAAGGAAATAAGAAATAGGATTTCATCGGTGTCATCGACGATGCAGATTACCAGTGCCATGAAAATGGTGTCTGCGGCAAAACTAAAGAAAGCGCAGGATGCTATCACTGCCATGCGCCCGTATTCTGATAGGTTGACCGAGCTTTTGCAAAACCTGAGTGCCACTATGGAAGGGGACAGCGGAAGCCGCTTTGCAGACCAGCGCCCTGTTAACAAGGTGCTTGTAGTTGCCATTTCGTCTAACCGTGGTCTGGCAGGCGCTTTTAATTCCAATGTCATCAAAGAGTCCAGGAACATTGCTACAAATGCCTATCCCAATAAAGAAGTCCACTTTCTTACCCTAGGGAAAAAAGCAAACGATGTGCTAAAAAAGGGTTACACCATCATTGAAAATAACAATGCGATCTTTGAAAACCTTTCCTTTGAAAACGTGGAAGCGATCGCTTCCCATGTTATGGAACTTTTCACGAAAGGGGATTACGACCGCGTGGAACTTGTTTACAATTCCTTTAAAAACGCGGCTACACAAGTTGTCGTGCGCGAGCAGTTTTTACCCATTATTCCCTTAAAAGAACGGCTGACGGAAAAAACAAATACCGCGCAGGTTGATTATATTTTTGAACCATCTAAAGAGGAAATCATAAAACAATTGATCCCAAAAGCCTTGAAAACGCAATTTTTTAAAGGAATTCGGGATTCTGTGGCCAGTGAGCACGGTGCGCGGATGACCGCCATGCACAAGGCTACAGACAACGCGACCGAACTCCGCGATGACCTTAAATTAAAATATAATAAAGCCCGCCAAGCTTCGATCACCAATGAAATTCTGGAGATCGTAGGTGGTGCGGAAGCGCTGAAAAATTAGATCATTTCATTTAAGAATTAATGTCAGAACCCTGTTTTTTAGCAGGGTTTTTCAATTTTCTGATTTTTGGCTGCGTTTTTGAAGTATCTTTTCAAACCTAAAATCATGAAAAAACTGTTTGTTTACTTTCTCGTTGCTGTTTCACTTAATGTCCTTAACAGCTGCGCCCAAAACCGCCAACTTGTGGAAAAACCTCCCTTTACTATAACAGACACGTATTACACATCATGGTTCTCCGAGCAGCCCAAAAATAGTTCAGGTATGGATATTTTTATTACCATAACCAATAAACCGAGCGATATTACCTTAAAATCGGTCTTTTTTAAAAGTAAATCAGCTGATTTAAGCCAAGAAAAAGAAACAATATATCGCGCTAATTTTATTTCAGATCAAGAAAACCCAGATTATATCATTTCCAGCGATAGTAGTAAGGAAGTAAACAATCCCAAACCACAACTTCCCGAGCAACCTCCAGTAAAACTAAGTCCTGATGAAGCTTTGCTCGTTTATCTGCAAGACGGAAAAGAACATTATTATAAATTAAAAAACCTAAA
>JBDNGW010000541.1:0-1986 GCA_041689735.1 Leeuwenhoekiella sp.
CATTTCGCTTGCGGGTCTGGCTTCCTACCGGAAGGGGGTAGGTAGGTTCAGAATGACGAAAACTACTTTTATGATTAATACCGGATATTCAAAGCCCGTTTATCCACTTTCCGTTTAAACTAGATTTTAACGTGCTTAAATCTTTTATGCGTCCAGAGGTAAAACTCGGGCGCATATTTTATTTGTGCTTCCAGCTTTTTTGCAAACAGATCTGTTATTTGATAATTGGGAACCGTAGACGGTTTTTCGCTTAACAGTTCAAAAGTAGCTTCGTAAAATCCGCGTGATTTTTTTTGAACGTTCAGAAATAAAACGGGCATATCCAGATTTTTTGCAATGCGTTCGGCACCAGTAAAAAACGGTACTTCATGGTCAAAAAACAGGCTAAGATGGTTGTTTTTTGAAGCTTTTGGCGATTGATCCGCAATAAAGAGATAGGTCGCAATGACGCCTTCTACTTTATTTCTTGCCATAACTTTTGGGGCGATTTTATTCTGGAGCAGTTTACTGTTCCACCGTGCCCTTGAGCGCTGCACGAGCGCGTCAAAATGTTCATTTTTAATTTTTTTATAAATCCCATACGCGGTATTATCCGTATAAAACTGCATACTGCTTGACCATTCATAACTGGCATAATGCCCGGTCATTATTAGTATGCTTTTCCCATTATTTTCAAATTCTTGAAGTAGGTCAATATTTTTAAATACAAAGCGTTTGCGCATCTGCGCTTCTGAAATGGAGATCGATTTGATCATTTCAAGAAACATATCGCACATGTGGCTGTAAAATCTTTGCTCGATTTTTTTCTTTTCTGTTTCGCCCATTTGTGGAAAAGCCAAATCCAAATTATAGCGCACCGTTTTTTTACGATAGCCAAGAACGCGGTATACCAGAAAACAAATCACATCTGATACTTTGTAAAAAATAGGAAACGGAAGTTTTGAAATGGCCCAAAGTAGGGGATAGATCAACCAAAAGAGTATGCGCTGCATGCGTCAAAATTAAGTTAAATAAAGGTATCTTTACGCCCAAAATTAAGCTTTTATGGGTAATCTCGACCTGGCAACGGTCATAGTCATCGCGGTAAATGTACTCTTCTCCATGAAGGGATTTAAAGACTATTCTTTTTTCGAAAAATATAAATTCAATACTGGCGCGGTAAGGCGTGGTGAACAGATCAGGTTGCTTACTTCAGGATTTTTGCACGTGAATACTGCGCACTTGTTCTTTAATATGCTCACCCTTTATTTTTTTGCCGCCATTGTGGTTGGACTTTTGGGTACTATCAGTTTTCTTATCATATATTTGGGGAGTTTGATTTTGGGTAATTTATTGTCATTTTACTTCCATAAAGATGATTTTAATTATACTGCTGTGGGCGCGAGTGGAGCGGTTTCAGGGATTCTATATTCCGCAATTCTATTGCAACCTGGCATGAGTTTGTACATGTTTTTTATCCCCATTCCCATTCCCGCTTATATTTTTGGTATTGGTTATTTGCTCTATTCCATTTATGGTATGCGGGCTCAGAATGACAATATAGGGCATGATGCGCATTTTGGAGGGGCCATAGGAGGCTATGTGATCACCTTGGCCATGGCGCCGGTTCTGTTTCAGACTAATTTGCTAATGGTAGGGCTGCTTGCCATTCCCATTGTTGTCCTTTTTATTCTTAATAAAACCGGCAAACTATAACTGGCATGTCTATTGAATACCATTCGAACATTGATAACCAAAATTAAATTATGAAAGCATTTTTTTTAAACATTTGTTTGTTAATCGCAGCAACCACTATGGCACAAACTAATATGGACGCGCTGGTAACCGTGACCGGTGAGGGCAAAATTATTGCGGTACCTGATCAGGTCACTATTAATCTAGGAGTAGAAACTACCGGAAAAGATCCCAAAACCGTAAAGGCTGAAAACGATAAGGCAATTGATGCGGTGCTCAAGTACACTAAAAAAATGGGCATTACACAGAATA
>JBDNGW010000542.1:0-4335 GCA_041689735.1 Leeuwenhoekiella sp.
ATAATTATTTTTATTTTCGTTAAACAAAAATAATCAACTTTTTTATCTGACCCTTTCGGGGGTTTTCTTTTTCGGCTACGCCTTCAAAGAAAACCCCCGAAAGGGTTGAAATGCCATCAACAATGTGGTGAAACTTTACATTTAGGGATTAAAACATTCATAAACTTTTCTCCCTCCAATATAAGAGGCATATACAAATTCTGACTATACATTATTCTTGCAAATGGACTTGGTGAGGGAACAGGCTTGTAACAGCTTTGAAATAATAAGCCGTTGTTTGCCATTAAACAGTTGATATTTATTGAAAAAAAAGTAACTAATAAAGCGGAAGCTTTCTTATACTTAAGCGAATAATCTATCCCGTCAACTTGATAGTATTTATTTTCAGTAACATATTTATTCAGCTTAGATGATAATATTGATTTCTCCCTTATAACATTATTTTTAGGAAGGAAACCTATCGATTTTGAGTATAGATAAATCTGTTCTACATGATTAAACACGAACGTGCTTATAGTTTCACAATAGTAATTCTCATCAAAATTATTTGGCGTTCCATTTGTTGTTTGATCGCCAAATGTATATAAAGACTTATACAGCAAATAGGAGTATTTATAAGAATCGGGATTTGCATCAATTGCCAACTCACTTAATTTTTTAACGTCATTTATAATTTCCTCGATAAACTTGTGATTCAAAGGTTTAGAAATGTATTTAACAGGATATTTTTCTTTAAGGCGGAGGCATTCTTTTCTAACTATCCTATTATTATCGTGTATTATTTTAAACTGTTTAGTTATGTAACTATCAACCAGTTTTTTCTTTAGTATTGGATATCCAAGAATGAGTCCAAGAATTACACCCAATGGTGTAAACATCTTATCACAGTAACCTAGAAATGCGTTTGTTATTCTATTGAGTTCAGAATTATTTACTAAACTGACGACAATAAAATATATTACAAAGATTAATATTAGGACAAGCCACCAGTTCTTAGCAATTAATTTAATTTTCTTTTTCACAAAAAGCATCATTTCGGAATAATTATAAATTTGTATAATTGATTTGATTGCTCAGCTTGGGCATTAATTTTTTCGTAGAAAGGTAAGAGATTAATACTAGGGGTACAAGTCTATTACGTACAACGGTAACGCTTTAAAACAATCATCACTATTGAAACCAGGTGTATTATCCCCTCTTACAGATTTCTCACTTAATAATGTTTGTAATACTCTTAACTTTAAACACGGAATAAATGTTAATTTTTTTTTACTTTTAGAAATTCTAAAACCCTTTAAAAGATTTAATGGCATTATTTCAAGCATCAGTACTTAAATCTCATCTCGCCTTACTCCAAGAAACTGCAGTTGATAAAGCCTATAAAAAATACTGCAATTACTTCTGGAACACTACGATACAAGAAAATATCAAAAGTGCCAAGGAAGAACAATATCAAGCTACTTTTCTAAATGAGCTGTTTGTAACTATCCTGGGATATACGCTCTTTCCCAATCCGGATTCCAATTTAACGACCGAGTTTAAGAACGAAAAGAACGCGCGCAAGGCGGACGGTGCAATTTTAAAGGATGGGATCGCCATAGGTGTGATTGAATTAAAGGGAACGAACACGAAAGACCTGGAGAGCATTCGCCGGCAAGCATTTGATTACAAAGCCAACCAGAAAGGCTGCGTGTATGTCATTACGTCCAATTTTGAAAAACTGCGGTTCTATATCAACGATGCGACCGAGTTTGAAGAGTTTGATCTGTTTACACTTTCGCCAGAGCGGTTCAAGGTGTTGTATTTGTGTTTGCATATGGACAACGTACGCAACCATACGCCACTAAAAATCAAGGAAACATCAATTGTTGTAGAAGAGGAAATCACAAAATCGTTTTATAAAGATTATTCCATTTTTAAACGTGAACTGTTCCGAGATCTTGTTAAGAGGAACTCCAAAACCGTAAAGCTCAAGTTAATTGAAACCGAGCACATCGATCATCAAGCGGATATTACTGGTCTGGAGAAAAATGCAAAACTGACCTTATTTAAAAAATCCCAGAAACTTATAGACCGGTTCCTATTTATCTTTTTTGCCGAAGATAGAATGTTGCTGCCCAATAATTCCACCATTCAAATTTTGAACAAATGGAAGGACGATTGCGATTTTGGCGATGTAAGGCCATTATATGACCTTTTTAAGCAGTATTTCAACTTTCTCGATCTTGGGCGCAAAGGCACCGAAAAACGTGCTGAAATCTATGCGTACAATGGCGGATTGTTTAAACCCGATGCTATTCTTGATGCTCTGGAAATTGACAATGACCTCTTGTATAAATACACATTAAAACTGTCGAAATATGACTTTGAAAGTCAGGTGGATGTCAACATTCTGGGCCATATTTTTGAAAATTCGCTCAACGAGATAGAAAGCGTCAATGCGGAGATTGAAGGTGGCGATTTTGATAAGCGAACCAGCAAGCGCAAAAAGGATGGCGTTTTTTACACGCCAAAATACATTACCAAATACATTGTTGAAAATACGGTTGGCAAATTATGTCTTGAGAAGAAGCAGGAATTGGGCTTTGATGAGGAGCAATATTTTAAAGGCCGAAAAAACCGAAACAAAACAACCATTGCAAACCTGGTATCCATTCTTGATGACTACCGCGCATGGTTGTTACAGCTTACCATTTGCGATCCTGCCTGTGGCTCCGGCGCGTTTTTAAACCAGGCATTGGATTTTCTGATAAAAGAACATAGTTATATTGATGAACTGAAAACCAAAATTCTGGGTGGTGGTCTGCAGTTTCCGGATATAGAGAACACGATTTTAGAAAACAATATTTATGGCGTTGACCTCAATGAGGAAAGCGTGGAAATTGCAAAACTTTCCCTTTGGCTGCGAACCGCACAACCGCGTAGGAAACTCAACGACCTGAGCAGCAATATTAAATGCGGGAATAGCTTGATAGATAGTAAAGCGGTCGCCGGCGATAAAGCATTTAAGTGGGAGAAGGATTTTCCGCAGGTATTCAATACCAAAGATTTAAAGGCATATCATATTACAACAGCGGTGCACGACAGCAGGACTTCCGATAGGATAGTAGCATATAAAGTGCGCGAACAACGCGATCTTGGCACAAATCCCTATCCCAATGTGCTCTATTTTACAGATGCTGACGACCTCATTATAAGCCAGACCATTGCTAATATCGTAAGAGAAGATGGGCTGAAGCTATTGGCCTATAACATCTGTGCAGACCATCTGCATTTGTTGCTGGTCTGTGAACTAGAGGATATCCCGCGCATTATGCAAAAGATAAAATCGGTCACCTCCAGGGTTTTGGCAAGGGAACACAATAGTACAAGGGAGCATGCTCCCTTGTTAAAAGAGCATGCTCCCTTGCAGAAAAAAGGAAAAGAAAAAAAGAAGCCACTTTGGCAACAAAAGTACAGTCCACCAAAAGAGAGCACCAGCACGGAACAGTTGGACAACACCATAAATTACATTGGCAACAATAGAATCAAGCATAAATTACCGCAACACAGCGAGCAACTGCAATCCATTATAGATGCTATGTTGATGACCAAAGAAGAGGCTTTTGAAACAAAAAGCGAGGGAGGTTTTGATGTTGTGATTGGGAATCCGCCTTATGTGAGTTCTAAGGATGGTAATTTAGTAGATAATGAAAAAAGATTTTACTTAAAAAACTTTAAGGCAGCAGTCTACCAAATAGATTTATATGTGCTTTTTATTGAAAAATGTCCTTATTTGTTGAAAGAAAGTGGATTAGTATCATTAATAGTTCCTAATGCCTGGCTAAATAATATGTTTTTGACATCCGTTAGACAACTTTTATTAACTAAGTTTTATTTACATGACTTTGTTTCTATGCCGTCAAATACTTTTATTGATGCAAATGTTGATACAGTAATTTTCACATATGGAAAAGTTCGAAGGAAAGATTTAGTAGAAGTATCATATTTTGAAAGAGGAGAACTTTTTGAAAAGTTTAAAATAGATCAAGAAGTTTGGCTGAAAGAAGATAAAGCAATCATCAATTTATCCGTTAATAAAATAACATCAAATTGTTTAAGAAAAATTGAAAAGGATTCTGAAAAATTATCAACTATATCAAGAATAGGACGTGGAGTTGGAGTTTACCATAAAAGAGTTGGACACACAAAGCAATTAATACCTTAAATCCGCAAGTTCCTAATTTGCTTTTTTGAAATTTATTCTTTAAGTCAAAAATCGTCATTTCAGACCGGTTTTTAGTTGTTTTTTGATCGTCGATCCCTTCTTTTTTTCGGCAGGCCTTATTTTTTCGA
>JBDNGW010000543.1:0-11970 GCA_041689735.1 Leeuwenhoekiella sp.
CCTATTTAAAGCTGTCAATAATGCCTGTTGGTTTGAGTCTGACAATTTTGAAAAGTAAGCGAGTATTTGATGCTTATCCATAATTTTATCTTTTCCATAATATACAAAAATAACATCGCAATCTATTGGTAGAGCCAATCGATTCTAAAAAATTCGAGTTCTTCAAAATTGCAACAGACCACCGTTTTTCAAATTATCTTATAAATGAATCGGCTATAATTGTTCGAAAATAACCGCTAAATCACCAAAAACAAGCAAAAATCAGCCAAAACCATCTATTTTTTGGGAAGGGCAAGCGCAATAATCTGATTTCCTTTTGGAGTGTTCAGCTTTTCGCCGCCACAGGCAAGGACGATATATTGTTTTCCATTGATCTCGTAGGTGGATGGCGTTGCAAACGACGCTGCTGGCAGTTTCATTTCCCATAACAGTTTGCCCGTTTTACGATCAAAAGCCCGAAAATATCCGTCTTTGGTGGCGGCAATGAACAGCAACCCGTTTTTTGCGATAATGGGGCCGCCATAATTTTCGGTGCCGGTGGGCTCGGTCTTGCCGTCAATTTCGGTCACTCCTAGCGGAACTTGCCACAAGTAACTACCGTTGTTTAAATCCACGGCACTCAAGGTTCCCCATGGCGGTGCGATCGCGGGCAAACCCTTACTGTCCAAAAATTTATTATATCCAGTATGCCGGTAAAGCGGATTGCTGTTTTCGTCGGCAATCACCGTTTCAACTTCTTTTTTGATCACTTCCTTTTCTTCGAATAAAAAGGAGATAATACTGTTTAGTTCTTCTTTTTTCAGAAGTGTAAAACCTGGCATTTTGCCTTTGCCATTCACAATAATGGTACGCGCTTCCTGCTTCGTCAAGCGCGCGCCCAGATCCTGAAGCGAAGGGTAATTGCTCTGCGGGTTCCCAGTTCTATCCGGTTTATGGCATACCGCACAATTCGCGTTATAAAGCGACTCACCTGCGGTGGAAGCATTGGCCACCACGCTATCATTCTGTTCCATTTGCAAGGTCCAGGCCATATTATTGGCATTAATATAAAGAATGCCCTGCTCAGGATCTGCACCGGCACCGCCCCATTCGGCACCGCCGTCATAACCGGGCAGGAGCAGCACCGTTTTTGTGGATGGCGGCGAATAAAGGTCTCGCGTATAGTTGTTGAAAGAATCCAACACTTCTTGTTTATTTTCAGCAAACGGACTTAAATCGGCTTCCGTTAAATCGGCCGACTGTTGCGCAAAGGGTTTGGGTTTTGTGGGAACGGGCTGCGTGGGCCAGGATTGCTCGCCGGGCAAGGTAGACTGCGGCACTCTTTTTTCTTCAATATCAAAAAGCGGCTTCCCCGTTTCGCGGTCAAAAACGAAGATAAATCCTTGTTTGGTTACTTGTGCCAAAGCATCTATACGCTTCCCGTCGCGCTGTACCTGAATAAGATTCGGAGGTGCGGGCGGGTCGCGATCCCAAATATCGTGATGTGTAAACTGAAAGTGCCAGCGTTTTTTACCGGTTTCGGCATCAAGCGCGAGCAGGCAATTGGCATATAGATTTTGACCTTTGCGATCCGCACCGTAGAAATCTGGCGCGGCAGATCCGGTGGGCACAAACAGGATCCCCCGCTCCTCATCTACCGCCATTCCTGCCCAATTATTGGCACCGCCCACCCCTTCGGTATTTTTATAGGTGTTGGGATTTTCCCAGGTTGCATACCCTTCTTCCCCGGGATAGGGAATGGTATGAAATGTCCATTCCAGTTTACCGGTAAGCACATTAAATGCCCGAATATCACCCGGCGCGGCATCGGCCCCTTCCGAAAGTCGAAGCGGCATAATAATGAGATTTTTATAAATAGTGCCCGGCGTATTGGAAATAACAAACTTATCTGCCGCAACTGCCGGAAGACCGGTATGCAAATCGATTTTTCCGCCGGTACCAAAACTTTCAATGGGTTTTCCGGTACGCGCATCCAGCGCATAAAGATAAGGGCCAATGGTGCACAAAATGCGTTTGTCAACACCGTTTTCCCAGTAGGAAACGCCTCGGCTTGTACTGTGCCAGGCTTTTAGGGGATCACCAAAACGCCAAATTTCCTTCCCTGTTTCCGCGTCCAGCGCAATGGCCTGTACAGCTGCCGTCATTCCATACACCATTCCATTGGCAATAATGGGGTTCATTTGCATCTGTCCGCTGTCTGGCGCTTTATAGGTCCAGGCAATCTCCAATTGGGAAACATTGTGCGGCGTGATCTGATCAAGGGTGGAAAAATGGTTCCGGCCGGGCCCACCAAGATAATTTTCCCAAGTGGAATAGCTTTCTCCATTGCTCTTTTCTGAAGAGTTTTGACAACTGCAAAAGGTAATTAACACTGTAAGAAATACCGTTTCAAAAAAAAGACGATTTGCCCGGAGTACCCATTTAGAATAAGTAAATTTGATGTAGCGCATAGCAGAACTTTACGTGTAAATATAGCGCTTAGAATCCAATGAACTAATACCGTATCCAATGAAAATACTTGTTGTACTTGTAGTTTCGGGAGCGTTGTTACTGGGCGCTGTTTGGGGAATTTATGGTTCGCTATCCAAAGCGACCGAAGGTTTTCTGGTGGCGCTAGCGGGCGGTGCGCTACTCGTTTCGGCGGTACTGGAACTCATAAAACCTTCTATGGAAAACGCTCCTATTGGTTGGGCGCTGGCGGTTTTATTTCTGGGCGCAGCTGTATTTACCGTTCTGGATTACCTAGTCAAGGAAAAATTTGGTTCCGACAGTGGCGGCGGTCTCCTGGCAGCGATTACCTTAGACGGTATTCCCGAAAACCTGGCTTTGGGTGTTGCGCTCATTGGTGCGAGCCCGCTGGCGGTGGCTGCACTTTCAGGATCTATTTTTCTATCTAATCTTCCCGAAGCAGCAGGCGGCGCAAAAGAAATGACGGCAAATAATAATTCAAAGACTAAGGTTTTCTGGCTCTGGGCAGCAACGGCAGTTCTGCTTTCCGTTTGTGCTCTTTTGGGCAATTTTTTGCTTGAGGGCACTTCGAAGGAAATTTTAGCCTACATCCGTTGTTTTGCCGGTGGTGCTGTGGTGGGCTCCCTGGCGATCGAGGTTTTCCCAAAAGCCTTTAAAGAAAATAATTACTGGGCAGGTATTGCCACTGCAATAGGTCTGGTGCTAGCTTTTTACCTAAATAGTTTGGGAGAATAATAGTTGTTTCCTTTATAAAAACGGGCAATTTCAAGTAATAAATGACCTTAAAATGCATAAATAAGGCGCTACATCATTTGTAGTGGATAAATATAATATGACGTTTAAATAAAATGTCACTTTGAGCACTTCGACTTTAGTTTATCCTGAGGAAAGTCGAAGGGCTCAGGATAAATTAAAGTCGAGAGGTCATTAGGTATCAATTGTGCTATCATTGACGTATTTATATAATTTATTGAAAATCAATAAAATAAAATTTCAGATTGAAAATGAGGAAATCAGCATTAATTTTTTGCAGCCTAAACAATTGACTCAGGCAAAATCAACTTTTCCAAAGACAAAAAAGCTTTTGAAAAGGACGCGTACTAAAAATCATTCAAACATATTAGTACTGTCGTTTCTCAAATTTTTTGAATGGGATCTCGACCTGACACCTAATTAATTATTTAACGTATCTCACTATATTCCATACAAAGCCATAAAAAAAGAGGGTTTTATTCTCTTTATTATGCACTGATGTAAATATATCTTTATAGGTCAGTAGATATTTTTATACTTTAATATCAAAAGAAATTATGTCATATAGTTCCTCCCCTTATTTTCAAGGGGAGGTGCCGATAGGCGGAGGGGTTTTCCTCACTGTCATCAGAAAATAATATTTTTAAAATGCATATTCAAAGTATTTTATCCCTAATATAACTATGCATTTAACTACTGACCTCTATATATCTTTATCCAAATAATCAACTGCCTCAGCAAGAATGTCTTTACCCGCCAGGTTCAATCAGGACACAATTTTCAAATGTTGATCCCAAGTATTGGAGATAAATCCCAGTAATGAGATTATTTCGTTGAAAACTTAAACGTGGTTTTTGTGTTATAGGTTTCCCCCGGATTTAAAACGGTGGTTGGAAATTCCTTCTGATTGGGCGAATCTGGATAATGCTGTGTTTCCAGACAAAAACCGGTGCGGTGGGCATACATTCCATTTCCCCCGCGTTGCGGAAGCGTTCCGTCAAGAAAATTACCGGTATAAAACTGAATGGCGGGCTGATCTGTCATTACTTCCATAAACCTGCCGCTTGCTTCATGATAGGCTGAAGCTACTTTGCGCATGCTACCCTGATCGTTAAGCACCCAACAATGGTCATAACCGCCGGCAATTTTCAACTGTTCATTATCGGCATTTATCTCCTTCCCTATTTCTTTCGCTTCGCGGAAATCAAACGGCGTTCCCTCAGCCTGGCGTAATTCGCCGGTGGGGATTAATGTCTTGTTCACCGGTAAATAAGTGTCGGCCGCAAGCATCACAATGTGATCGGTAATAGGCTTGTTAAAATCCCCAGAAAGGTTGAAATACGTGTGCTGCGTTAGGTTAAGCACCGTTGCTTTATCTGTCGTCGCCTCATACTCAATCTCAAGGCTGTTGTCATTTGTCAAGGTATAAATCACAGTGGTTTTAAGCGTTCCCGGGTAGCCCATTTCCATATCCTTACTGGTATAGCTGAGTTTTAAGGAAGCATTATCGCCATTTTGGGGCATTTCTTCAATTTGCCAAAATACCTTATCAAATCCCTTATCGCCACCATGTAGACTGTTCGGGCCGTTGTTTGTGGGAAGTTGGTATTCTTTACCGTCCAGCGAGAATTTACCGTTTGCAATCCTGTTACCATAACGGCCAATGAGCGCTCCAAAATAAGGATTTTCTTCTTGGTATTGCGAGAGCGAATCAAAACCAATGACCACATCTTCCAATTCTCCATTTTTATCAGGAGCCATCAAATGGGTGATGCGGCCGCCATAATTTATAACCGAAACTTCTATTCCCTGCTTATTTTTCAGGGTAAATTCGTTGACTTCTTGTCCGTCGGGCATAGTTCCAAAAGAGGTTTTTGAAATGGAAATCTCGTCATTTTCAACCGAATTTTCGGTGTTTTCGGTTGGTTTTTGCTTGTTTTCCCCTTTACAGTTTACGGCTACGCCGGAAATGGTGACAATAAAAAGACCAAGTAGTAAGCGATGGTATCGTTTCATAATTTTATAGTTTATAATTCTGAGTTACATTCCATGCTGAAAGAGGTGATAATAAGCCTCATTAGCATGCAGTTTGTCTTTAAAGTCCCGCACTCCGGTCTGTTCATCAATGACCAAAAGTTCGATACCCGCAATTTCGGCAAAATCTTCCATAAATTCGGTAGTTACCGCCTGACTATATACGGTGTGGTGCGCGCCACCGGCAAGGATCCAAGTGGTGGCGGCGATATCCAGATTGGGCTTTGCATCCCAAAGTACGCGCGCAACGGGCAAATGCGGAAGATCGGCTTCCGGTTTTACAGCTTCCACTTCATTGACGATCAATCGGAAACGGTTGCCCATATCAATCAATGATGCGTTAATCGCACTGCCCGCAGGAGAATTGAATACCAGGCGCACGGGATCTTCCTTCCCTCCTATCCCCAGCGGGTGCACTTTGCATTCGGGTTTTGCCGCTGCGATCGATGGGCAGATTTCCAGCATGTGCGAGCCCAGCACATAGGATTTTTCTGGCGTGAAATGATAGGTGTAATCTTCCATAAATGAAGTGCCTCCTTCCAGACCAATGGCCATTACTTTCATCGCACGGGTAAGCGCGGCGGTTTTCCAGTCTCCCTCACCGCCAAAACCGTAACCGTCTGCCATAAGGCGTTGGGTGGCGATTCCCGGCAATTGTTTGAGTTCGCCAAGGTTTTCAAAAGTGTCGGTAAATGCTCCAAAACCGCCCTCTTCCAAAAAGGCGCGTAGACCCAGTTCGATTTTTGCTGCATCCACAAGGGAATGGCGCTTTTCACCACCTTCTTTTAAAACGTCAGCCAAAGTGTATTCTTTTTCATAGGTTTCCAACAACGCGTCCAGATCGGTTTGCTTGATCTCCTTGATTCTGTTTACCACATCAGAGGAATCAAAACCGTTTACCGTAAAGCCAAAACGCATCTGCGCTTCCACTTTATCACCTTCGGTGACCGCCACTTCGCGCATGTTGTCGCCTATACGTGCGACTTTTAGGTTCTGAAGTTCATTCCACCCCAGGGCAACGCGGGTAAAAACCCCCAGTTTTGCCTGTACGTGCTCGCTTTCCCAATGACCCACGACCACTTTACGTTGTTTGCGCATACGCGTCATTATAAATCCGAACTCACGATCCCCATGCGCCGACTGGTTCAAATTCATAAAATCCATATCGATCTTGTCCCAGGGAATTTCCGCATTGAACTGCGTATGGAAGTGACAAAGTGGCTTTTTGATCAGGCTCAGCCCTTTGATCCACATTTTGGCCGGGGAAAAAGTGTGCATCCATAATATAAGACCGATGCAATTTTTATTTCCGTTGGCTTCCAGGCATACATCAGTGATTTCATCTGGTTTTGTAACAAGATCCTTGCAGATCAATTTTACCGGTATTCTAGCCGATTTATTGAGCTCTTGAGTCATTTTTTTAGCATGGTCAGCCACCTGTTGCAGCGCTTCCTCGCCATAAAGATGCTGACTTCCCGTAACAAACCAGACTTCGTATCGATCTATGTTATACTTCATAATTAATTTTAAACGGTTGTGTTGAATTGAATTTTAAGAGAAATAAACGTAAATGCCCAGAACTGCAACACAGATAAAAATTCCCGCCGGTTTTAAATGTTTCCATGGGGAGATATCTACCTGATTGGTATATTCTTCAACAAAGTCGGTCTCCCTTGGATAATACTTGCTTACGCCAAAGAGAATACCCAGCACGAGAACAAATATGATCCCCATAATGTGTAAGAAATTAGGGAAGGCTTCCGTAGCAATAAGGGCCAATTGCGTCGGATCAGAAACGCCAGAAAGTTCGGCTGCGGAAACCGCTTCGCCCACAAGAATGGGTTTAACGACATACAAAGCGATCAAATAGGTCACCACAGCAAAAACAATGGAAATATTTGCCGCTTTGCCCGATACGCGCTTTGAAAAATAACCGACCAGAACAATGGCCAAAATGGGAACACTAAAGGAACCGTTCAATTCTTGCAGGTAGTTGAAAATACCGCCTTCCACACCGTACAAAAGCGGTGCGATGCCCATCGAAAAAATGGCCAAGAACATACCGAAAGTCTTACCGGCTCGTACCACCTGCTTTTCCGAAGCATCATTGTTGAAATATTGCTTGTACAGATCCAGCCCAAAAAGAGTGACCGAACTGTTGAGCGCCGAGTTGAACGAACTTAAAATCGCCCCAAATAGAACAGCGGCAAAAAAGCCGACAAATGCGGTGGGCAATATTGCTTTTACGAGCATGGGATAGGCTTCATCGGCGTTATCTAAATCCCCATTAAAAATCTGAAAGGCAATGATCCCTGGAAGTACCACAATAATGGGCCCCAGAATTTTTACAAAGGCAGCAAGGCAAAGCCCTTTTTGACCTTCCGCAAGGTTTTTTGCGCCCAGCGCCCGCTGAATGATCGCCTGGTTTGTACCCCAATAATAAAAATTTACGATGAGCATTCCCGTAAATAGAGTCGGCCAGGGAACAGAGGAGTTGGGACCGCCCAGAATGTCAAATTTTTCGGGAAGGTTTGTGGTCAGCACCGTCATCCCGTCAATAATATTCCCATCCCCAACATACATGAGACCAAAAATGGGTATTAAAAGTCCGCCGATAATCAGCCCCACCGCATTGATGGAATCTGACACCGCAACAGCTTTCAACCCACCAAAAATCGCATACATACTACCTATGATCCCGATGACCCAAACGGTGACCCAAAGCGCCGCTTCAGGATCCATGCCCATTCGCTCCGGCAAATCAAACATGGTATTAATGGCCAAAGCACCAGAATAAAGTACGGTGGGCAACATGGAAATCGCGTATGCCATGAGAAAAAGAATGGATACGATCGTTTTTGTAAGCTTTCCGTACCGTTTTTCCAGAAATTGTGGAATGGTGGAAATACCTCCTTTTAAATATTTGGGCAAAAGCACAAAAGCGGTAAAAACCATTGCAATTGCGGCAAGGACTTCATAAGCGGCAATAAGAATACCTTCACTGAAAGCAATCCCGTTGGTCCCAACGATCTGTTCGGTAGAAAGGTTGGTTAATAAAAGAGACCCCGCAATCACGGGACCGGTCAAACTTCTACCGCCCAGAAAATAACCGTCAGAAGTTGTTTCGTCTGTTTTCCGCGCAGCGAAATAGGAAATAACTGCAACGAGTAAGGTAAAAGCGGCGAAAGTAAAAAGTCCCATAAACTGAAAAATTAGTGATTAGTTAATTACTACTGACCGTAATAGGCACCTTTGCCATGTTTGCGCTCGTAATGTTTTTTTAGGAGAGAATCTTTGAGACGCGATGCATTTGGGTTGATCTGTACCGTCAAAAATGCCATACGGGCAATTTCCTCAAGCACTTTACTATTATAAACCGCTTTGGCCGCTGTTTCTCCCCAGGCAAAAGGGCCGTGGTTTCCCAAAAGCACCATTTCCACTTCCTTGTAAGAAAGCCCTTTTTCCTTAAAACAATCCAAAATCTGAACGCCGGTATTGTGTTCATAATTGCCCGCGATCAAATCGTCGTGCATAGGTGCCGCACACGGAATATCTGCCATTAAATGATCTGCGTGCGTGGTTCCAAAAATAGGGATATCCATTTGTGCCTGCGCCCAGGCCACCGAATAGGTTGCATGTGTATGAGCGATCCCACCGATCTCCGACCAATTTTTATATAAATAAGAGTGGGTTTTTGTATCTGAAGAAGGACGCATCTTGCCTTCAATGACATTGTTTTCAAAATCCAGAATAACAATATCTTCGGGTTTCAGAATAGCGTAGGGGACACCGCTGGGTTTTATGGCAAAAATCCCATTTTTTCGATCTACCGCGCTCACGTTACCGAACGTATACATAACCAGACCTAAAGCATCTAACTGCATATTCGCCTCGTAGCACTCTTCTTTTAATGTTTTATACATGGTGTTCCAGGTTCTTTTTTGGTTTTATCACATTTTTTTCTACAAAGGCACTCAATGTTTCATAACGCTCCATCAGGTTCGCAAATGATTCCAAATGTTCCGGTTGTGGAAGGTATTCTGCTTCGTAATCACTTCCTAGAGTTTGACTAGCTTCGATTACATTTGGATAAAGACCAGCTGCGACGGCTGCATAAACGGCTGCTCCCAGAGCTGGAGCCTGATCTGAAGCTGCAACTTTAATAGGTATATTCAGCGTGTTCGCCAAGGATTGCATTATAAATTTGGATTTACGCGCAACACCACCAATACCTACAACCGTTTTAATTTCTATTCCTTCCTCTTCAAAACGGTCCAATATTTTTTTAGAGCCAAAACAAATCGCGTTGACCAATGCTTTGAAAATATGTGGTGCCCGGGTTCCCATATTTAAATTGGTAAAAGCGCTTTCCAGTTCCTGATTAGCATCAGGGGTTCTTCTTCCGTTGATCCAATCTAAGGCAACAGGAATAGCTTCAGCATGTGGAATCGCCTCGGCTGCGTCTGAAAGTTTCCGAATAAAATTGGATTCGATTTCCTCTTTGAGTTTTTCTTTTTGCTCTTCGGAAAGAATATCGGATTGTAGCACTAAGTTGTCAATTGGCCAACTTAAAACGTCCTTAAACCAGGCTAATAAATCTCCAAAAGCAGATTGACCTGCCTCAAGTCCTACCATTCCAGGAATTACAGAACCATCGACTTGTCCGCAAATTCCCCTAACCGTTTTATTTGCCGTAACCTCCGGAGAAGAAACGCTGATATCACAGGTAGAAGTTCCCATAACACGAACCAACGTATGTTCTTCTACCTTCACCCCTACCGCACCAGCGTGTGCGTCAAATGTTCCCACGGCAATCACCGTAGCTGTTGTTAAACCTAACTTCGTCGCCCATGCTGCACTCAATGTACCTGCAATTTGATCTGAAGTATAGGTTTCGGTATATAAACGCCCTCGCAAACCGGCTAAATAAGGATCTAGTTTACCTAAAAATTCTTCAGGTGGTAAACCTCCCCAGCTCTCATGCCACATCGCTTTATGACCTGCCGCGCAACGGCTGCGCTTAAAATTTTCCAAAGAAGTATTTTCAAGAAGTGTATAGGTCATCCAGTCACAATGCTCCATCCAAGAATACGCTGCTTCTTTTACTGCGGAATCTTCACGGGTTACGTGTAAGATTTTAGCCCAGAACCATTCCGAAGAATAAATTCCACCTTCATATTTAGTAAAATCCTCACCGCCCCAGTTACGCGCTAATTCGTTGATTTCATTAGCTTCGTCAATTGCGGTATGATCTTTCCACAACACCATCATGGCATTGGGATTTTCTTCAAATCCTGCTGTAAGTGATAAGGGAACACCTTCTTTATTCACAGGAATTGGAGAAGAACCGGTGGTATCTATACAGATGCTTTTTATAAGTTTTGGATCAATTTTAGCCGATTTTACAATGGTTTGGATCGTTTTTTCAAGTCCCTCGATATGATCCAGTGGATGCTGGCGAAAACGATTCTCTGCTGCCTCACAATAAAGCTGCTTTTTCCATCTTTTATAGGTGTGCACAGCAGTGGCCACCTCTTGCCCATGTGCTGTGTCTATAAGGACTGCCCGCACAGAGTCTGTGCCATAATCAAGCCCTATAACATATTCTTTCATCGCTATAAATACTTAGTAATGGAACAAATCTAACGTTTTCTATATAAAAATGTGAATAATACATTTAATAATTGTCACTTTTTCCTTGTTTTATCTGAAAAGTGCATGCAGCTCATCAATAAGGGGTGTTTCAGGAAGTAGCTATGGGATGGCTTTTTTTAAGTTCACAGTCTGCTAATTTAGAACAACGCCATCTGGCTTTTCAAGAATATTGTATGTTTTAATGAATCGATTTGAAGCACTATTATTTCGGCCTTTTTCCCATGCTATTTCCCTTTAGAGTTCAACATGACGATTAATTCCTTTGGAATCAATTGTCACAGACAAATCAATAAACCCTATTTAAAGCTCGTTTAATCTGCCTTTCGTGCATTGACAGACAGGCCTTTTTCAGGCAGGTGTAATTTAAACTGATTTCTCTCGATAACCATGATTGGGGTTTTGGCTAGATCTCCAATCCGTGAATATCGGATATATAAAGATATTTAAAATTATGTGTTACCTTATGAAACTTAACATCTATAAGTATGCCAATTGTCTTTAATACAATACCGAAGCTTTACTTGTAATGGAATAGAGAAATAGAAGTAAGCAACATCAAAACTTCCATTTTGTTCATATCAACTAAAGTCTGCGGAAACCCAAAGTAAATGTATCCAGTTTGAAGTGTTATATTTAAATTTCAGATAATTAAAAAATATCGTTTATTTGTCGCTTTTAAATACTGAAAAATTTTATTTCAAAGTAATATTTAATCAACACACCGCCTTCAAATATTATTGATATTGATTTTTATCAATGTAGTTTTAAAAGCAATTTGACATTGAAATAACTACTCAAACATTTAATATGACTCTTTATTAGCTTGTCAAATAGTGTTGAGCTTTTACAATTCGCTCACAAAAGATTGAAGATTAATTTAAACAATGGTAAATTCGATGAATACGCTTTTTAATACTATTTGAGCTTTAGATGGAATAAAGAAAAAGTTAAACCCCGCAAATTTATTTTTTGCGCGTTAACCAAAACGTACAACCCTAAATCCCTAGCAACTGAATTAAATGATAAACAGTTATAACAAAGAAGATAAAATACTACTAG
>JBDNGW010000544.1:0-8383 GCA_041689735.1 Leeuwenhoekiella sp.
CAGAAAGTTTCAAATGCACCCTGCCCCGATCAGAGCGGCGGTTAATGGATAAGTATTTCACTCCCCTGAAAAAAGATAATGATCTCGCCGCGATTGTCAAACAATACAAGTCCAACGACAATGCCCGAAAAGTGTATACCAAAGATGAAAAACTACTCAATGACCTATTCGGCACACAGGAACATAAGCCTCATGCCACCGAGATAGCCCGCCAGTACGAAGCCTTCTTAAACGGCTATCTGGAAATAGTGAACGCAAAAACAGGCGAGCTCTACAATCCTAAAGGATACCCAGCTATTAGTGAGCGTACCATTAAGGGCTATCTGGCCAAGTGGGAAAACAAGATCGGCAACGAGGCCAAGCGCTCTGGTGACCGTCAAAAACTTATGACAAAATTCAGCCCCTATCATTCCTTTGAGCGCCCACAGTTTGCCGGATCGCTTCTCTCCATTGATGACCGTAACCCGCCCTTTGAATATGAAAAAGGCAAAAGAATGTGGTTCTACAACGGCATTGATCTAGCATCCGAAGCATTTACATGTTTCGTATGGGGGAAAACCAAAGAAGAGCTCATCATTAATTTCTACCGCCAGATGGTGCGCAATTACCATGAGTGGGGCTTCAACCTCCCCGATGGCCTAGAGTGTGAAAGTTCACTAAACAGTTCATTTAAAGACACCTTCCTCCGTGAAGGATATATGTTTCAGGACGTAAGGATCATACCTAACAAAGCACAGTCGAAAAAGATTGGACGCTATTTCGGTAAGCTGAAATACGGACTTGAAAAGGAGCGCATGGGCTGGCTCGCACGGTCTTTTGCCCAGAGTGAAAGCAACCAGAAAAGCGCTGCTAAAAAAATCTACATCCCCTACGATCAACTGGTGCACAATTGCCTTGAAGATCTTATGACCTGGAACAACATGCCACATTCGGTTGAAACCAAAACCACTAGATGGGATTATTTCTGCGATAATCAAAACCCAGATCTAAAACCCACAAATTTCCGCGCCATCATCCCACAACTGGGCTATAAGACAAAAACGAGTGTTCATAAAGGCATCATCAACCTCAAGAGCAAGAAGTTCATCCTGGGCGATCACGACACGATGTACACCGGTGAGCCGCTCATAAACCTTATGCGTGAAGTGGAGGGCAAAGATGTTGACATATACTGGCTGGATGACAATGCAGGCGAGATTTTCAAGGCCTACATTTTCATCGGGAACCAGATGATATGCCAGGCACTCGCCAAACCCACACCAAACCGCGCCCGCATGGAGCGCGACGATGAGCAGGAGGAGCAGTTTCAACAGTTTTCGAAATATCAGTTAACGATCGATGGTTACCAGCGTGATCAGAAAAACGCCCTTGAGCCAGTGGCCGTGATCAACCAGAAGCCAAAAACGCTCAATAACAACTTTAAGATCTCCCAACTCAATAACATGCCCTCTACACCACCGCCAAACCATGAGCAGCCCGCTCCGGTAATGGCAGATGAGGACGATGATTACGAATACACACCACAGGACAACAGCGCCGGTGGGTGGAGAAACGCTTTCAATTAATTAATCAGTAACTAAAATTTCTATGGAATTAACAACCGCATTTAAAACGAAAGTCCGCGAGGCGATATTGACAGACCGCGCCAATTTTGGCGGAAGCGATAACGCCTATTCAAAAAGTCTGGGCATCAATTCAAGTTCTTTCAGCCGCCTTAAAAATGGCGAAGTGGAACGGATCCTGAGCGATACCAACTGGATCAACATTGGCCGCCAGCTTCAGGTAAGCATAAACGCAAATACATGGAAGGTAGCACGCACTAAGGTGTATGCAGAAATTGAAGACAACCTAATGGTATGCCAGAAGGAAGCCCAGAGCATGGTGCTGGTAGATGACTGCGGAATAGGTAAAACATTCTGCGCCCGTCACATTATTCGCCGTATGAAAAACGGGTTTTTTGTCGACTGCTCTCAGGCCAAGACAAGAATACAATTTGTAAAGCTACTCGCCCGTACCCTTGGCGTCGAGGATAAAGGAAAGCATATAGAGGTAAAAAGCAACATTAAATACGCTTTGAATATCCTTGATACGCCCTTGATCGTGCTCGATGAAGCCGGTGATCTTGAATATAGCACCCTGCTTGTTATAAAAGAACTGTGGAATGCCACAGAGGGCAACGTTGGATGGTACATGATGGGTGCAGATGGCCTTCGGAAAAAGATAGACAAGGGTATCGATAATCAGAAGGTTGGGTATGCCGAACTGTTCTCCCGCTTTTCAGAAAAGTTCATTACCCTGGTACCACAGGGCAAGGAAAACCGCCGAAACTTTTACGCCCAACTTATAGGCGATGTGGCCAATGTCAATACCACTGGTGCCAATATCAACCAGTTGATAAACAAAACCTACGACAAGGTAGAAGAGCGCCACCGCAGCTTACGCCATTTAAAAACGCTCATCCAGATCAGTAAGTAATGAAGAGAGCCATTAATACCAGAACGGCATTTTCCAAAACATTTGTCCGGTTTGATTTTAAGGGCGTGTGGAAGGATGTTTTTGGCCGCGCTATCAGATATGGTGTCTGGATCATCTACGGCCCCGAGAAAAACGGAAAAAGTTGGTTTGCAATCATGTTGGCAGATTACCTGAGCACTTTTGATAAAGTACTCTATATAAGTGCAGAGGAAGGAATGGACGGTGAATTTGTGGAAGCCATTAAACGTGCCGGTGTTGCCCCAGATAATACAGCATTGCTCTGGCAGGAATATGTCCCACTGGATGAACTCTATGAGATACTGGAACGCCGCCAAGCGCCGCGAGTGGTATTTGTTGACAATGTGACCGTGTACAAAGATGAGCTTTCCTACGGCGGCTTTCAGAAGCTGTGGAAGGCGTTCCCTAAAACACTCTTTGTATTTGTGGCACATGAGGAGCGCAACGAGCCATACACGGCCACCGCTAAGATGATCAAGCGCCTCAGCAAGATCATCATACGTATACAGGGACTCACCTGTTTTATTTCCGGGCGCTGCCCGGGTGGAACCTTAATGATCGATGAAGGGAAATCAAAACTCTATCACGGCAATGACATCGCAGATAATGACTAAAAACACACCTATGAAAATCCATGAACTATTAAAAATGACCGTCCACCAGTATGAAATGATGCTTTGGGGCCTTTGGTTGGAATGGTGCCGCAAGAAAGCATATACAGATCACCAGGTGCAGATCTTGATGTGCAATCCCGCACTCCATAAATGGTGGGAGGGAAACCTTGAGATCGTGGAGGCTGAATTCCGTCAGGAGATCGCACCCTACGCCGCTGTGACCAGTGCTAAGGATGCTCACAAACTCTACCTTAAAAATGCCGCCAAACTGGCCTTCTACTATAGTACCCCACTTATAACCCGTGCACTGGCACCCAAAAAATAAGGACAATGAACAAAAGACAGATTTTACACCGCATAAAACTTCTACGAGACTGGATACGCCAGGCACGTCATAACGGTGCCTTCAGCTATTACGACATTATGCTGATGCACCGCGAGATTTCCGCCCTAATGGCTGCTACAGATGTGATCATGTATGATCACCTTCAAGAAGCCTTCGTCAAGTTTCATGTACCCCATAAACTACAGGCGCGTATAGACCGAATGATAGGATCTGTATGACCGCAGATACGCACCACGCCATAAAGCGCATGTTTGACGAGTATCTCGTACGGCAGCGCTGGAAGGAAGAATCAATACTCAATACAAATATTAATAAATACAAATCAAATTTTTATGACAGCAACAGCAATAGACACTCCAGAAGAACAGAAAAAAGAATTTAACCGGTTTTTTGACAAGGTTCTCAACAAGCGCTACACCTCAAAAATCGAAACCAATGACGACGTGCTGATAGAGTCTGCTCAGATCAATACCGACGAAATTCTGGACAAAACGCAAATGGCGCTCATCATGGAGGTAGCAGATGCCTACCGCCACGATTTCCAGATAAAGAGAAGCGGCACCGGCATCAGGATAATATTCACCCTAATAAAAGACTAATCATGGAAGAAACCACCACGCTTACGCGAAAACAAGAATTACAGGCCGAGCTTGATAACTTGGAAAAACAGGAAAAGCAAGCCGCACAAAAGGCTAAAACCGAGTACATCACAGATAAGCATAGCTTTCTGCAACATGCATCCAGCAAGTTCCAGACCCTGCACAATGAAATGGCAGAGCTTAAGGAGTACAGCATCCGCGAGGCCAATAAACTGTATGCCCGGATGTACGAGGTAAACGACCGGGAGCCCAAAGATGTGAAAACCTTCACGATCAAGGATGAAAAGGATTCGGTCAAAATCGAGGTAAGCCGTCAGGAACGCTTTGAATTCACAGAAGAGGCGACCGTGCATATCCAGCACATCAAGGAGATTTTCAAGATCAAATTTGAACAGCGCAATAAAGGCATGTACAACCTTATAGATGGCCTGCTTATGAAGGCCAGTAAAAAGGAGTACGATCCCAAGCTGCTCAGTAAGGCTCGCCGCCAAGTGCGGGAACTGGGTGATAGCGAGCTCATAGAAACCTTTGACAAGCTGGAAGATTGCCAGCGCGTAGTGGGCTCCTCACTCTATTGCCGCCTGCACATCCGCGACGATAAGCAGAAATGGCAGGATGTAACGCTTCAATTTTCGGCATTATGAGCAATGGAAATAACAATAAAAAATATTGACATGGGAGTAACGATAGAAAATGGAAATAATGCGGACACCTTTTGGGTCAACCAAAAATGTGTTTTCAAGAATTCGGACGGCAACTGGATCTGCAACCAGGAACTCACAACGGCAGAGCAGCAATTTTTTGCTGAACATCAAAGATCACTTGAAAGATAGCATAAGGGGCGGTACCGAACCCAAAAAGCCCTGTCGGGGCTGATGCGCTGTCACTGGCATTTTTCGCGACCCCGTGTTTGAAAAATCAGCGAAAACTAATGAAGCGGTGGTACCGGGCAAGAACATAGCCGCAAGTGACAGAAAGACCGCCCTCCGGTAGCGATATACCGGAAACCGATCAGAAAAAGGTGCTGTGAGGGGTTCGACTCCCCTCCTGATCACTAATTCATCCCCGCGAAGGGGACCTAAACCAAACATCATGAATATAGATCAAAAAATAACAATCGGACGCTGGGTATCAATTTCCATTATACTACTGGTTATAGCGGCGGGAGCCTACTTCAACGGCGGTATATAAACGGAAACCAATCTGTAACCTTCAACCTTCAACATTTTTAATCAACAGTTCTATGAAAGCAAATACCAAACAAAAACAGCTCATCCACATCACCGCTCCCACTAGGGACATTAAAGAAGAATACGTGCAGTGGGCAACCAACGACAATGACAAGATCTCCTGCAACGATCTCAGCTTTGATCAAGCCAATCAGATCTTAAGGCAAATGGGTGTCAAGCCCGTTCCTATGGATAGGGAAGATCAAGCCTTTACCTGGGGCATGTTCGACAACTCCAAAAAAAGCCATAAAGCGGTCTTAAGCTTATTGCGCCAGATCAAATGGACGACCGTGCATCCCACCCATGGTCAGGTTGCAGACATCGCACGTTTTGGCACATGGCTGCAAAGCGATAGAGCTCCAGTAAAACAACCCCTCAAAAAAATGGATTCCAAAGAAATAAGTAAAACAATAATTGCCCTAGAGGGAATTTTAAAATCTATGTACAAATGAGAAGAATGTCATTTATGCTCACTAAAGAGCAAGTACTCAACCAAACCAAAGATGTCACCCGCCGCAACGGTTGGGCATTCCTAAAGCCCGGGGATCTCATCCAGCCCGTAGAAAAGTGCATGGGCCTTAAAAAGGGCGAAAAGCAGGTGCTGTTGGGCGGCCCATACGTATTGTATCAATCTCCGTGCAGCGGCTCTACCAGATTAGCCCATCGGATCGAAATAGGGAGGGCTTCCCTAATATGGAGTTATCTGAATTTATTGAAATGTATTGCAAAGCCAATAATTGCGAAACGGATAAAAGAGTAAACCGTATAGAATTTGAGTATGTCAAGTAAAATCCCCCTAACCCCCAAAGGGGAAACCTGCGATCACCCATTTGACACCCGCTTTATAAAGGTCACCGCCTCCTGCCTTACGTGTGAAACCACCGTTACCGTTTGCGGCATTTGCCGGAAAGAATTAACCGAACCAGAAACCGATTGTAGATAATGGACAACAAAGCAAAGGACAAATTCCAGAAAGTATACGAACTGGTCAACCGGGGCATAGGTGGCGAGAAAGATGCTGCTAAGGCCGCTATAGACCGCCTCATGAAAAAATACAAAATGACGGATGCATCTTGCCACCCTTGAGCAGCGCACTTTCAAGTTCAAGTACAGCACCATGCTTGAGATATGCCTACTGGAAAGGCTCATTGAGATTTTCCTTAACGGCGAAGTCCATGAGGCAAGTTACGGCGGTTGGGGCGTCAAGGAGGTGAATTTGACCACGACCTATGTCAACTATGTAGTACTATCGGCTTCTTATGAGTATTTCAGGAGGCACATGAAAAAGGAGTACAACAGGATCGTCATGCCCGAGCTGCGCAGATGCAGGAAGGCGAAAACCAGAAATAAACGCAGGGCGGAGCTCTCACCCATATTTTTCACAAAATACGCTATTCAATCAAAGCTCTACCGCCCTGAGGAACTTACCAAAACGGATACCTCAAAAATGAGTGATAAAGAAATCCAAGATCGGTATAAAATGATGAATTTGAAAGGTGGCGAGTATAAAACTCAAGTAACCACCGGCTTATACTTAGATAAATGAGAACAAAAGAACAAATCAAAAAAAGGGCAGATAACCTAGAAGAGGATATCAGAAAAATGAAGGTGCAACAGGGAAAAATGCCCAATAGCGCATACCACTCTTGGGATGATCAAATAGATATGTTGAGGATTATGAAGGAACAATTGGACTGGGTACTCTCAGAACCTGCAACCTGCAACCTTCAACCTGAAACCCCTTCCCCATGACCACCCACTACACCATATATCGAGAAAAGGACGGAATAAAATTCAAGGCCAGCTACCGGGGCGGCAGGTTCTTCCGCGTGGAGATCCTGCGGGGCAAGCTCAACGAAAAAGGAATGGCACATTTTGGGAGTATCATCCCTCCTAAGGAAAGCGAAATGGACAGATACCGGTCGGAATTCGCCAAGCACTTCATCTACACCGCCATAACCAAGAAAAAGAGCACCTACACGCAGTTCACCGATGCGTGGTTTTCCTTCTATGATAATTACAAGGAGATCGCGCCGAAGTTTGCCAAAAAAGATGGCCATGCGCTTAAATCAATCATTACCTACCTCACAAAGGTATCGGGATCAGAACCGGAAGCCCTTGAACTATGGCAGGTGATCCTTGGCAACTGGAAGCAGCTGGACGAGTTCCACCAGAAAAATACAGACCTCACCTATATAGAGGGCCAAATGAACAAAATAATCAGCAATGTCAAAAGAATCAGCAAAACAGGAACAGGCGGGGTTAGCGACGATTACCTCAAGCGCGTTGTTGACGACCTACGCTCCTAACCAGGCCATGCGCGAGTACCGCGCGTGTTCTACCATAACCAAGGCCATGAACAGCGGCGCGCCAAAGATGGGCGCACTCGTGCGCCAGCTGGGAGAGCGTGTTGTGGAAGCCTACATAAAACTGTGGCTCCTTGATCTCAATACCATTCTAGACCTTAAAAAACCGTGGAAAGAGCACCAGATAGACGATCTCGCATTCCGCATCTGCGATAAGTACCGCAGCCTGAACATTGCCGATATCAACCTCGTATTCTCACGGGCTAAGAACGGCGAGTATTCCGGGATAATGGATCGCCTGCACACCAGTACGGTAATGAAGTGGTTCGGCTCCTACTTTGACGAGCGCCTTACCGTGGCTTCAGAACAATCCTACCAAGATCATATACAGGCAAAAACGGCCTTCTCCGGCCAGCAGCGCACCGCCGAGCGCCGTATGGAGTTCCTCGTACGCGCCAAGGTAAACGAAGATAACAGTAACAATGTAAAGGCCGCTAAAAAACGGATCAAACAGGCCGAAAAACAGGTAAAAAAGGACAATAATTCAAATAAATAATTATGCAATTCCCAACACTAGAACAAGTAGAAGCAGCAGATCGCTACCAACTCTGCAAATGGCACCGCTTTTTGCCTTCCGGCGAAAACGAGAAAGAGTACAAAATCCAAGACAGGATCTTTGCACGTTGGAAAGAAGAGGGCGGATTTACCCCTGAAATATCAAAATCAATGGGATGGAAAAATTAAAGGACAAACAAAAATCAAACTAAATAGAACTATGGAAAATATATTTCAAGAA
>JBDNGW010000545.1:0-5949 GCA_041689735.1 Leeuwenhoekiella sp.
AATAGATTTGAGTACTGTCTAGCTTAGAGCTATTGTTTATTCGATTAATTATTGAAAGTGTAATTGTTGAACTGTATAAATGTGGAATCGTTGAACTGTGCATTTATGGAATCGTTCATTAGCTAATTGCATAATTGATCATTGATCATTGTTAATTGTTTTTCAATCCAAATACCTAAACCCCACCAATTTTTCAGAAATCTCCCAAAGCCGTTTTGCAACAGCTATATCATTTGCAGTTTCCGAAGGAGCAACTTCGCCCGGTGCACCTTTTAAACCCAGAAAACCCGTTGGTCCATAATAACTTCCACCGGTTACATTTTCGGCCAGAGCGGCATTTAAGATGGATCTTGACGCCTTCTTTGGGGAATCAGTCAAAATAGAAGACAATAGTGGCCCAGTGTTTTATTGAACCATTTTGGAAAATACTGAAAAATGCCAGTGTTGGAAATACCGGGATGCGCTGCCAGTGATATAGTGGAAGCATTGATGTTTTGTAGACGGCGGTTCAGTTCTTTGGCAAATAATAAGCATGCCAGTTTACTTTGTCCGTAGGCTTTCCATTTGGAATACTTTTGCTCGCTCTGTAGATCGTCAAAATTGATCGTGGCCGACTCATGCGCCTTCGAACTTAAAGAAACCACTCGCGAACCTTCCGTTTTTATTAAAAGTTCCAACAGTAGTCCGGTCAATAAAAAATGACCCAGATAATTAGCATGAAATTGGAATTCGTAGCCGTCCTTGGTCACTTCATACGGCGGAATCATTACTCCGGCATTATTTATGAGCAGATCAAGCCGGTTGTAGTTTGCGGAATACGCTTCCGCGAAAGCGTGTACAGAATCAAGATCTGCTAGATCTAGTTTAAGTATTTCAATCTGGGCTTTGGGATATGCATCAAGGATTTCCTTTTTGGCTTTTTCGGCCTTGGCCAAATTCCGGCAGGCCAATATAACACGTATTTGCTTTTGCGCCAAAACGAGCGCGGTTTCAAAACCCAGGCCGCTGTTGGCACCGGTAACAATGGCGATACGCTGCGGTTGTGCCGGTATGTTTTTCAACTGAAAGTGCATGTTGTTTAAATTATTCTAAATTGATACAGCATTTTTTATATTTTTTGCCACTTCCGCAAGGGCAAAGATCATTCCTTCCCACTTTTTTCGACTTTACAATGGGCTCTATATTGGGCTTCGGCGTGCTGAAAAAGGAATCCTGATCATCATCTAGCGCATCATCGTTTCTGTCATAATTTGTCTGCATTCTGCTGAAAATAGGGTTTAAATAAGCATATTTGGCATAAATATCCAAGGCTAGAAAATCGTGGTTTGTACGCGGCTCTTCAACAATATCATTCGCTACAGAATCATAATCCCCGGAAATAAATTCCCCAACAATATCAAGGTCGAATAGTTTTTTGATATCGGGCAGCAGTTCAGTAAAAGAAGCATCGGTAAGGTCACTTATAAGAAGACCTAGAAAATCAGTGTCCACCAGGTTTTCATCTTCTGGGTTTTCAGCAAAGAACTCAAGCAACTCCCTTAATAATTTAACTATTTCCTCTTTTTTATTAGGGACGTGGAAGGCAATTTTTACCAGCGCGGAAGCTACATTGGATTTGTTGAAACCATTGATATTTGGCTCTTTGAGATAAGCAAGCAGTTCTTGCGGGTTTTCAATACTGCACAGCGCCAGGGCAGGCACCACGGGGTCATTTATAAAATCGCCAAGCCAAAAACCCGTAAAGTCATCATCTTGGCGCATAAGGTCAAGTATGTGCGGAACTGCCCTTTCTTCGCCCAGTTCGCTAAGCAGCAATAAGGCATGGAACGGAAAATCCAACGACGCTTCAGGATAATCCTCGCCTTCTGAAAAAGCTTCGTAACGAACCATACTGTCCCTCAAAATTGCACAAAGGTCATCGAGGAGCGGGTCTTTTTCGAGCGCCAATATGCTTTCTATTTTTTCCTTGGGGATATCAATGCCCAGATCATAGAGCCATTGCATCTGCTCGGGAAAGTTAAACGTGGGTGCAACTGTCGTCTGTATGGCCGAAAGTTTATCTTTGACCTCAACCGCTATGCGATGTTCTCTCTCTTTTTCTAGGCGTTCCTGCGCTTCTACCATCATAGCCAACATATAATATTCATCAACGGCTAATGTTTTGGGATGCTCGGGAGCTACATCACGCATGATATCTATGTATTTTCTGGCCTCTTGGTAATTCAAAGTGGCCATAAAATAACGTATGGCAGTGTAATTGAAATCAATGAACTCATCATAGTGAAACTCATTGCGATCTGGGTAAAGTGCTTTTAGGTCCATGGCTGCGCCAAGTATCTCCGGGATTTGTTCTGGAGTGTCGTCGTCCAGAAGCCCTTCTGCACGGTTCAACTTGCCATAAAGATATTCGGGATGTTCTTTGATCAACGCATCATTTGTATCATCTGCCTTTTCATAATCTTTATTGGCTTCATATATACGTGCGACATAGTTTTTAAAAGTGGGCACTTTTGGATAGCGTTCCATCAGTTTTTTTAATCTTGGCAATACATGTTTCTTTCCGTTGACCACACTGGGGTACAGCTCCCTGATGATCTTTTTTATCTCGGGCGTGAGGTGGTGCTCACTGTCCAAGAGCGCCGTGTTATGGGATAATATATAATTCTCAAACTGGTAAATGGTGTCTTGCATGACCTGTCTTTTTAATCAAAATATTGGTTTTCAATAAAACTTTTAGAATACGTGATCCTGTTATCGGCAAATTGATTTTACTCTTAAAAAAACCGTAGAAGTTTAAGTTTTTCAGCTGTTAGTTATAATCTCTAATCTCTACTCTCTACTCTCTATTCTTTGTTCTTTTATCTTTACCCTTTCTCTTCCTCTTTTTTCTCTATTCTTTACTCTTCTATTTTTCTCTATTTCTTTATTCTTTATTCTTTTTTTGTCTCTAATCTCTAATCTTTTTTCTAAAATAATTAATTGTTGATCTTTATAATGGTTTTAACCGAAAGACATAGGTTAAAAATAGAATTGCTTTGGCAGAATTCTTTAATATTTATACAATTATTAAGATGAATATATAACCCAGAAAGATACATGCACAAGGTTGAGCCGATTCGTCCTGCTAAAGTTCATGAGTTTATTTCAGTATTATTTAAATTTCTTAAAAATTCTTTTAATTAACGTTATCCCAATTATTTAAATCCTACCAGTGGATTTCGTTTTACATCCAGATAGTTAATGGGTTGTGCGAAATTTCATTTCCAGATCATACCTTGTGCGCTTGTCCTAAGTAATTGATTTAGCATGTGCCCGAAGCATTTTAAGTTCGCCATATGTAACATCAAAGGGGATCGCTTCTTTCATGGTGGACAATGACTGGTCTTCTGAATTTTTCACTAGCGAAAGCATCTCTTCCATGCGCTCGTGGTTCATAACTTTACTTATTTTAATCGTACCGTTTTCTACCCATCGCGCAAGGTGACTTTCAATAGTTGTGTTTTTTAAACCTTTTATTTTGGCAATTTCTTCAATATTTTTACCTTGCTTAAAAAGAGTAAGTGTATCCTCGAAAGTACTCCCTTTTTTTGCTTTACTGCCGTCTGGCAGGCGGGCAGCGGAAGTGGATGCCGTTTTGGTAATCTTCAAGTCGGTGCGTTTGCGTTTGATCTCGCCGGTATATAAGCGCTGTCCATCTGCTGAAACATTGTAGAGTTCTTCCACCTTGATCCAAAGTTCCATATAAACGTCCTGAACCTCGCTCAGGTATTTTTTGACCTGTTTTTGGTAAGCCAAATCCTCGATATGGCCGTGCAGTGGTTTTATGAGCTGGTTGAAGATGGTTTCGGTAAAGTAGGTAACGGCCTTTTCGCAACGGATTTTAATTTGTTCTTGATACCCATCTTTACCAAAATCCTTAGAAAGTTGTTGTAGCTGTCGCTGAAACGTGACCGAGGTTTGATGTAGGTTTTTGATCTGTCCGTTGAGGTTTTCGCCAAGGGCAATATACTCTTTGTCCTTTTTAAGCTTGTTCTTGTAAAAGATTTCCCGCCATTCTGCCAGCGCCTCCTTTTGTTTGTTAAGGTCAAAAACGTTGCGCAGGCGTTCTTGGGCGTACTGTTTACGAGCGGTGGCGAGGAAAATTTCCATCTCGTTGAGCGGTTTCGCATCTTCGTGAAAATCCTTGATGGCCTCGTCTATAAAAACATTCTTTTCTTTAAGACGGGACTTGAGCACCAGTCCGTCGAGAGAAATGCATCGGCTCAGGGCAACGTAGGCCTGGCCGGGTGCGAAACTTTCGCCAAGATCGACAATGGCGCGCTCAAAGGTGAGCCCCTGGCTTTTATGAATGGTGACCGCCCAGGCGAGACGGATGGGATATTGCGTGAAACTACCCAGATTGTCCTCGGAAATCTCGTTTGTCTTTTTATCTACCGAATATTTGATATTATCCCATTTCGTCTTTTGGAGCGCAAGTGTTTCCTTGGGTTTTTCTGGGAAGCTGACCTTGATGCTGTTGTCATCCACTTCAACTACTTCGGCCAACTTTCCGTTGTAATAGCGGCGCTCCTCGGGATCATTGCGGATAAACATGATTTGCGCACCCTTTTTTAGGGTTATGGTTTCCTGTGCTGGATAGGCGTTTTCCTTGAACGTGCCGCTGATTTCTGCTTTGAACCTGAATTCCTTTTCCGAAAGGGCCTTCAATTTCTTTTCGTTGATCGCATCGGCTTTGTGGTTGTGGGTGGTAAGGGTAATATAGGGTTTGTCCGTCGCTTCAAAATCAGGTTTATGGTTTTCGTGAAGACGCTTGAGGTCTGCTGGGATCAGTGCGTTGTTGCGCACGCGGTTGAGAATGTCGACAAACTCTTGTTCGTTCTGCCGGTAGATATGTGTCAGCTCAATGGTGACCGCAGAAGCTTGCTTCCACACATGAGAATCGTAAAAATAGGGATGCGTGTAATAGGGTTTCAGCACTTGCCAAACATGATCTTTGACCACCGGTGCCAACTGAAACAGATCGCCCACCACGAGCACCTGTACCCCGCCAAATGGCTGATCGATCCCGCGCGTACGCCGCAGCAGGAAGTCGATCGCGTCCAGCATGTCGCAGCGCACCATGCTGATCTCATCAATGACAAGCAATTCCAGTTCGCGCAGCAGTTTCTTCTTGTCTTTATTATAGCGGGTATGTTTTGCAAGGCCGTGGCGGTCTGTCGCTATGTTGAGGTCAACGAAAGCGCTATCGGGCACAAAAGCGGTAAGCGGCAGCTGAAACATGGAATGGATGGTTACCCCGCCCGCATTGATCGCCGCAACTCCAGTGGGTGCAACGACTACATGATTTTTGGTCGACTTCTTGAGGATATTCCTTAAAAAAGTGGTCTTCCCCGTTCCCGCGCGACCGGTGAGAAATAGCGATTGCCGTGTGTGCATTACAAATTGTTCGGCGAGGTCTAGGGCGGGGTTGGACATTTTTTTGTGGTTTATAGGGTTAGATTTTGACTAATGGAAAGACAATTATTTTAATTGTTTATGGGCGTATTTTATGTGAGAGCATTTCTGAAAATTTTCTCAGTAATAATTCAGTTATATCTGTGTGGACCTATAAAAGTCCTTTTTACTTTTTTGATTTCTCCATCCAAAATTACCTGATTCGTTGAAAGAGAAATTTAAACGTTTCGTTCCTCTATGTTTTTGGTTCGCGCAATGCTACAGAAAAACCCATTTCATCGAAAAGTCCGTTAGCTATTCCAAATAATAGGTACGAATCTGAAGCTGAATTACTGTAAGCTTGAGTTGGATATAATATAACTCAAGTTTCGCACCTAATTTAAGCTGCTAATTTACTGTTATTTGCGAGATTTGGCGGATTGTTCAAAAACGATAGTGACTCACTGTAAAGCACTAACCTTCTTGCAATTGAGTTAATGTCTATGTCCTCGACCA
>JBDNGW010000546.1:0-1532 GCA_041689735.1 Leeuwenhoekiella sp.
ATTTCTATGGGTTCTTTTGCCCAGCAACTGCGTTGAAAATACTCGCCATAGCTACGGCTATGTCTGCGTTTTTCGCCTTGTTGATGAACAAAATAACTGCCTATAATTCGGTCACTTTATTTCTGAACAGATCCTTTGTGTGGCTTGCGGTACAAGCCCCACACAGGAAACTACAGTTTTAAACAACAATGCATGGGTTACGGACAAGGTTGAAAAATCTTGGATGCTTGGGCCTTTTGAACGTCCTGAAAACGCACAGCCCATTCTCTCGAAAGATACCACGACTACTTTCAATGATCCCATGACCGGGAAAGAAGTAATCTGGCAGTCTATAGCTACATTTAATCCCGCCGCTATCGTAAAGGATGGTAAAATAAATGTATTGTACCGTGCTGAGCAGGATCGACATACCGACACCATAGGAGGACATACATCCCGTATAGGTTTGGCAACTTCGTCAGATGGGATTACCTATGAGCGTGCAACGGAGCCTATATTTTATCCCGATAATGATGATCAAAAGGAATTTGAATGGACGGGTGGCACAGAAGATCCGCGTATTGTTCAAAGCGAAGACGGCATGTATGTTCTTACCTACACCCAATGGAACCGAAAAATACCGCGTTTGGCCTTGGCAACTTCTCCAGATTTACAAAACTGGACCAAACATGGTCCCGTTTTTCAGGATTTTAAAGATGGGAAGTACCAAAATATGGATACTAAATCGGGTGCCATTGTGACTAAATTAAAAGATGGAAAACTGGTAACGGCCAAAATCAACGGTAAATTTTATATGTATTTTGGGGTGCCACACATTTGGATGGCTACTTCTACTGATCTCATAAACTGGGAACCTTTAGAAGATTACGCTGGTAATCTTACTCCTGTTTTAAATCCGCGGCCCGGGTATTTTGATTCTTGGTTGGTAGAAGCAGGTGCTCCTCCAGTATTGACTAAAGATGGGATTGTGGTTTTATACAATGCGGGAAATTCCCAAAACATTGGCGTAAAAAATCTGGGCAATCGCGTTTATACGAGCGGGCAGGCCTTGTTTGATGCCAGCGAACCCTGGAAATTGATCGATCGCAGTGACAAACCCTTTATCAAACCCGAACTGCCTTTCGAGAAATCGGGACAATATAAAGACGGAACAACCTTCGTAGAAGGCCTGGTGTACTTTAAAGACAAATGGTATTTATATTATGGTACGGCGGACAGTATGGTAGGAGTGGTAACCGCTGAGGGTGAATAAATCTTTATAACCACACGTGCCTTTCAAAAATAAAATACTATTCGGACCGGTAGTATCCAGTCTCGCAGACTTGCTATTTGATTTCGATACCGCAGTGATCCCACGTCCAGAACTGGCCAAAAAACCTATTGTGATTTAGACAATTTTGCTCACGGATTTACAAACCCCAACGCATTAATAGAAACATTTATAGAAGCTTTATTGGCTTTTTTAACGGCACAGGGATTAGCAGAAAAAAATCCTTATTGCTTTTTGACTTTGCTTTGGTCTTTCGGATTTG
>JBDNGW010000547.1:0-4196 GCA_041689735.1 Leeuwenhoekiella sp.
ACTGCTTACAAAAGGTTCACTACGGAGCTAAAATCATAGGTGGTTGAGTGTTTCCGCTTGCGGAAATGTACCGAAACCCGGTACATTTTGCGAAGGGGCAAAACACTCAGCCGCCTAGCATTCGTTTTTCTGAGTGGAGATTTGGATTGTAATATTATTTCTATCTTACTGACTACAAAGAGTCCTTATGGAATTCAAATGGTAGGTGGTTGAGTGTTTCCGCTCCGCGGAAATGTACCGAAACCCCGGCATCGAAACCAAAAACTTAAATCATGGCAAAAGGCTACGCTTACATTTTATTGTGCTCCGATGACAGTTATTACACGGGAAGCACTAAGGACATATCCATTAGATTGGAGCAGCATCAGAACGGGGAGGGCGCCAAGCACACGGCAAGACGACTGCCCGTTCATCTTTTATACTATGAGGAATATGACCGAATCGACCATGCTTTTTACAGGGAAAAGCAAATACAGGGCTGGAGCCGAAAGAAAAAGGAGACCCTGATGCGCGGAGCGCATTATCTACTTTCTAATCTTGCAAAGAAAACA
Organism: Leeuwenhoekiella sp.; assembly: GCA_041689735.1. GTDB lineage: Bacteria > Bacteroidota > Bacteroidia > Flavobacteriales > Flavobacteriaceae > Leeuwenhoekiella. Next base: position 552 of record JBDNGW010000547.1, read on the forward strand.
TTCAGGGCAGACTGAACATTTGGTATTGTATAGCCGGGGCTTCGGTACATTCGGCGTCGCCGAACACTCAGCCACCTACGTTCGTCTTTCGAATCGAGATCCTAATTATATTAATGATTAATCTCAGTGCTTGCAAAAGGTTCATCCAGCAGATAAAATCACAGGTGGTTGAGTGTTTCCGCTTTGCGGAAATGTACCGAAACCCGGTACATTTTGCGAAGGGGCAAAACACTCAGCCGCCTAGCGTTCGCTTTTCAGAATCGAGATTTGGATTGTAATACTATTTCTATCTTATTACTTACAAAAGGTTAATATGGAATTCAAATCATAGGTGGTTGAGTGTTTCCGCTTGCGGAAATGTACCGAAACCCCAGCTTATAATGTGGTTAAATGTGTTATAAAAACATCAAGCAACTTCTAGGTTGATAATTTCCAATTCCGCACCTTTACGCACAGCATCATTTCCTGTATTTATAACCAATTTTGTCATTTCTTCGGTCAAATAATAGTGACCGCAATTTTCACAGACTTCTGCAGGCACATTTTTTACCAAAATAATAGCTTTGCCTTTCTCAAGGGTAACGGTAACATGACCCGGTTCGGTATGCCCGTTTTTACACAATGCACAATCCATATCAGTTTTTTTTGGTTTTAAAATTCTTATTCCACATTAAGGTACCTGGTTCATAGGCTGTAACGACTACGCATTTATAATTTTGTTGATCTTGTGCGATAACCAAATGTATAGGTCTAGTGTCTATATATCCCAAAAGCAAAAAACTGGGATAAGGTCTATCATTTAAGTACTCTTTGATAATTTGACCCTTGCCAATTACGTAATGTACATTTTCGACTTGAATATCTCTCTTAAACATTTGGGAAATAGCATGATCGCTAAATAAAATTTCTTTGCAGTGCATTTTTCATTGCTAGTTTTGAAGTAATCGTTAAAGGCAAGGGATCCTGAATTCCAACCATTATAGAGGTACGATTGTTTAAGAAAACAATTTATTCATTAAATCCTCATGGTTCTCTGTTTTTGTAAGATCATCGCCTTTACTGGTTTTTTTCATAGATCTCAAAGTAATTTCATTTGGAATTTTTTCTATTTCCTTAGCTTTTTTGGTTCCCATATGAATGATTTCCACACCTTCTATATCTTTAGAAAAAATTTCAACTAGTTCAAAATGGCTTTGCCCGCCCTGGTATGTTCATCTATTCTAATAGTTATCATAGCTTATCTTTTGTTCTGTAAATATACAAAAACCAAACAGGGAATTGTTTCTTCCGGTTTCCACATTGCTATAATTTCCATCTACAATTTTCAAAATTCCTTATTATACATAAATAGCAGTATTTCCATTTTTTAGCTTTTATATATCGAGGTGTAAAACTGCGGCACCCGGGGCTTCGGTACATTTTGCGAAGGGGCAAAACACTCAGCCGCCTACGTTCGTCTTTCGAATTGAGATTTCGTATTGTAGTCATATGTTTTATTTTAATGCTTACTAAAAGGTTCATTACGGAGGTAAAATCACAGGTTGTTGCGTGTTTCCGCTTGCGGAAATGTATCGAAACCCCAGCTCGAAAGCAACTGCGGCACCCGGGGCTTCGGTACTTTTTGCGAAGGGGCAAAACACTCAGCCGCCTAGCATCTGTTTTTCAGAAGGGAGATCTGGAATGTAATATTATTTCTATCTTACTACTTACAAAAGTTTATTCGGAGCTAAAATTATAGTTGATTAAACTTGTGGTCAGTAGAACTATAAGATTTTATAGAAGCACCTTTTATTTAGAAAAAAACTTAATACACTGCTTTTTTCCCATTATTTGGTTAAAATATTCCGATTTTTGATCAAATTTGGTCATTTAATGTATCCTTTGCGTTTAACCTAAAATAAAATTTGCATATCGGTAAACAGGCTTAATCATAAAAATATATCTATATTATGTCACATTAAGCTTGCCTTTGTCAACAAACAGGCCTGCCTTTGCCAGTAGGCAGGCGCAGTCGCGATGCTTTTAGTCTTTCCTTTGACTTTAGTTTATCTTGAACAAAGTCGAAGAACTCAGGATGATGAATCCATTACAGATGTTAAAGCAGACATCCATATATTTTTTTTAAGCTGTAACAACCAATATAAAAACAATAAACTATGAATTCAGAAAACAAATTTTTTAAAAATACCGATGCCATAAAATTTGAGGGAAAGGAAAGTAGAAATCCATTTGCCTTTAAATATTATGATGAAAACCGAAGCATAGGCGGTAAAACCTTAAAAGAGCACCTTCGTTTTGCTACTGCATATTGGCATACGTTCAATAATACCGGTGCAGATCCTTTTGGGCCGGGCACTGAGACTTTTGCCTGGGATAAAAGTGAGGATCCCATTACGCGCGCAAAAGATAAAATGGATGCCGCTTTTGAGTTTATGACCAAGCTTGGAACGCCCTTTTATTGTTTTCACGATGTGGACGTGGTCGATGAGGCGCCTACTTTAAAAGAATTTGAAAAGCGCGTACATATTATGGTTGATTACGCGAAGCAAAAACAACAGGAATCCGGTATAAAACTACTCTGGGGAACTTCAAACCTTTTCAGTAACAAGCGCTACATGAATGGGGCCGCGACCAATCCTAATTTTGACGTTCTTGCGTATGCCGGAGCACAGGCAAAAATAGCGATAGATGCCACCATAGCATTGGGAGGCGAGAATTACGTTTTTTGGGGTGGCCGCGAAGGGTATATGAGTTTGCTAAATACGGATATGAAGCGCGAGCAGGAGCATCTTGCCCGTTTTTTACATACTTGTAAAGAGTATGCGCGAAAACAAGGCTTTAAAGGAACGTTCCTTTTAGAACCCAAACCCATGGAGCCCATGAAGCACCAGTATGATCATGATGCGGCCACGTCGCTTGCATTCATTGAAAAATACGATCTAAAGGATGATTTTAAACTGAATCTTGAGGTCAATCACGCTACGCTTGCTGGCCATACTTTTCAGCATGAGCTTCAAGTGGCCGTGGACGCCGGAATGCTGGGCAGTATAGATGCCAACCGCGGCGATTATCAGAATGGTTGGGATACAGACCAGTTCCCCATCAATCTTTTTGAGATTACTGAAGCGATGCTTGTCATTCTTGAAGGTGGTGGAATTCAGGGTGGTGGTATTAACTTTGATGCTAAAGTAAGAAGGAATTCAACCGACCTGGAAGATAAGTTTATTGCACATATTGCCGGTATGGATGTATTTGCCCGTGGACTTATTTGTGCAAGCGAAATTTTAGAGCATTCTGATTACAAAAAGTTGCGCAAAGAGCGTTATGCTTCCTATGATAATGGAAAGGGATCCGAATTTGAAAAGGGATCCTTGTCACTTGAGGATCTAAGCAAATTGGCCAACGAAAAAGGAGAGCCAGAACAGATAAGCGGTAAACAGGAATTGTTTGAACAGATTATTGCAAACGCGTATTAAATTCCGCTTTTAAGTTTATTAAGGGTATACACTAAGGATCTGTTCAGAAATAAAGTGACCGAATTATAGGCAGTTATTTTGTTCATCAACAAGGCGAAAAACGCAGACATAGCCGTAGCTATGGCGAGTATTTTCAACGCAGTTGCTGGGCAAAAGAACCCATAGAAAT
>JBDNGW010000548.1:0-2668 GCA_041689735.1 Leeuwenhoekiella sp.
ATTTCTATGGGTTCTTTTGCCCAGCAACTGCGTTGAAAATACTCGCCATAGCTACGGCTATGTCTGCGTTTTTCGCCTTGTTGATGAACAAAATAACTGCCTATAATTCGGTCACTTTATTTCTGAACAGATCCTAAGTATTGAGAATATAAAAAGGAAGGATTTCATAGAAACTATATTTATTCGGCTTGACCGTTGTTTTTTTTGACACTATCTCGAAATATGATCTAGTGGAAACTTAGAAAAACCCAATTGCGGGCGCTAGCTTCAACTTTTTTCCAGCTACTTCATTTGCCTGCCGTGCCTGCCTGTCGTTCCTTGGCAGGCAGGCCTTTTGGCAGGTAGGTTCTCAAAATAGTTCTGCTGAGCCTGTTGAAGTACTCCTTTAGCGGTGCTAAATTCCTTTTTGACGCCTCGTTTCTAAAAAAAATAACTGAGCATGATTGCTGGCAAAAGCAGGCTGTCATTTCAAACTAAATTAATAGAGCTGCCCAAATATTGTAAATCCGTTGGGTCATTTCCCCCCAGCCGGAAGATTTTCTTTCCAAAATTTCTCCATGGTTTCCCGTAGATGTAAAGACGTGTTTTCCCCTTCGCTAATGGAATGGCTGCGCATGGGATAGGACATCATGGAAAATAATTTGTTGTTCTCGATCAATCGATCCACCAGCATTTCAAAGCTCTGATAATGCACATTATCGTCAGCCGTACCGTGGATGATCATCAGATTGCCTTCAAGGTTCTGGGCAAAATTGATCGGGGAGCCGTCGTGATAGCCTTTTGGATTATCCTCTAGCAAACCCATATACCGTTCTTGATACGTGGCATCATAAAGCCGCTGATCAGAAACGAAGGATACGGCCAAGCCTGTGCTATAGATTTCGGGATAGTGGAACATGCAGTTTAAGGTCATCTGGCCACCGCCGCTCCATCCCCAGATCCCAACTCTTTCGGGATCTAAAAAGTCATAGGTTTTTAAGATTTCTTTTGCCGCCGCCGACTGATCTTCGGAAGCCAAAATACCGATCTGACCATAAATTGATTTGTGCCAATCGCGTCCCCGCGGCGTTTTTGTGCCCCGGTTGTCAATGCTCATGACCACGTAACCCTGCTGCGCCATATATTGATGCCATAGATCTCCTCCGCCCCAGTTATCCTGCACTGTGGAGCCCGCAGGTTCCCCGTAAACATAAATGAACAACGGATATTTTTTGGAAGGGTCAAAATCCTTGGGCTTGATCATATATGCATCCAGCACGACCTCCCCGATATCAACCTTCACAAATTCTTTGGGATTCAGATCAAGGGCATCGTATTTTTTCTTTATTTCGCTGTTGTCTTCAAGTTCGCGTACCTCTTTATGTTCTGGCAGGCTAACTAGGGCGTATATGGGCGGAGTGGTCGAATTTTCATGTCGTTGTATGGCCCATTTTGCATCTGTTGAAATTTGGTAGGAGCTCTGCCCAGAATTACTTTTTGGCGTGATTCGTTCTGCTTTCCCTTTGCCATCGATGCGGCTTCGGTAGAGATAGCGCTGGGTAAAATTATCAGGCGAGGCAATGTAATACACATAACCGCTGTCTGGATCTATGCGATCAATATTAACCACGTCAAAATCCCCTTTGGTAATTGGCGTTATGTCTTTTCCGTCCCTTGAAACTTTATATAAATGAAGCCAGCCATCCCGCTCGCTGGACCAGGTAAAGAACTTTTCCTTGTCAAGCCATCTGATGTCATCATGTAGTTCCAGAAAAGCTTCGTCGGTTTCGGTGAGTATATTTTCAATGGCCATTGAACCGACATCGCCTATCCAGATTTTATTCGAATTTTGAGGTCGGTTTAATTGCTGGATCATGACCTCATTTGAATTTGGGATAAAATCCATACGCGCCAGATAATTGTTTCTGGGATCACCGGGGATATCAAACCATTTTGTTTCCCCACCACTTGCCGAAACTACACCCACCTTGACGGCTGAAAGCGTTGTGCCCACTTTGGGATAGGGCAGTGGAATTGGTTTGGAATATATTGAATCTACATTGTCGATCAGGTAGAATGTCCCCACCCCTTTGGTGTCAGATTGCCAGTAGGCGATATTTTGACTATCTGGGCTCCACCTAAAACCATCGCGGCCATCCAGCTCCTCTTCATATACCCAGTCAAAAGTTCCGTTGATGATATTGTCACCACCGTCATTGGTCAATTTTTCTATGGTATTTGTTTTAAGGTCCTCAACATAAATATTCAGTTCGCTCACGTAAGCAGCGCGTGTTGCATCTGGCGAAAATTTAGCGAACATCAGCGTAGATTGCGGCAGTGATTTCCCCAATTGACGCAGTTCATTGGTCTTTAGGTCCAGCACCCAGTAGTCCCCACGCGTATGGTACCTCCAGACTTTTCTGGTGTTTGTAAATAAAAGAAGTTTGGTATCGTCATTGGACCATTGATAATCGGCGATGCTCAATGGTGATTTTTCGTTGGCGGGTATTAATTGCGATGCGGAAACCAGCACCACCTGTTTGCCGGATTTTGCATCATAGGTAACGATATCCCTTCCGCCTGCTTCGTCGTTGTTTTCCAAGGTGGAATATCCCTTGTTATCCTTCATCCATCTGATAGGGCCAAAACCTTTTTGGCCGTACACACCATTTTTGTAGATATCCTCTAG
>JBDNGW010000549.1:0-3095 GCA_041689735.1 Leeuwenhoekiella sp.
AGAGAGAAGAGAACAGAGAGAAGAGAGAAAAACATATAAACGGCTGCTTTTTACGTAAAAATTACGGTCAAAAAGAGGACGTTACCAGTAGGATCATGGAAGACGGCAACGGGCGATTTTGAGCCTTAAAAAAGTTGAAGATCCTCTGATTGATTTTTTGAATAAAAGCAACCCAAATAATAATAACAGCCAAAACGATTTATTATGAGCAACACAAATTTTGAAAACATTTCGTTTGATTTACCCAAGAACCAAAGCAACGTCATTAAAGTGATAGGCGTAGGCGGTGGCGGTAGCAATGCTATCAATCATATGTTTCAGGCCGGTATAAAAGGTGTGGACTTTGTAGTCTGCAATACCGATGCGCAGGCGCTAGAAAATAGTCCAGTACCTATAAAGATTCAGTTGGGCGTAAGCCTTACCGAAGGTCTTGGAGCGGGAGCAAACCCAGAGGTGGGAGAACAAGCCGCCATAGAGAGTACAGAAGAGATTAAGCAAATGCTGGGCGTAAATACAAAAATGATATTTATCACTGCCGGTATGGGCGGTGGTACCGGTACAGGAGCAGCGCCCGTTATTGCAAAAATGGCCAGGGAAATGGATGTTCTTACCGTGGGCATCGTTACCATTCCATTTCAGTTTGAAGGGAAAATACGGAACGAGCAAGCGCAGCAGGGCGTTGAAAAATTACGCGCACAGGTAGATTCACTTATAGTCATCAATAACAACAAACTCCGCGAGGTTTATGGAAACCTGGGCTTTAAGGCCGGTTTTAGCAAGGCAGACGAAGTGCTTGCAACAGCATCGCGCGGTATCGCAGAAGTAATAACACACCATTACACCCAAAATATTGACCTTCGGGATGCAAAAACAGTATTGAGCAACAGCGGGACAGCCATTATGGGCAGCGCACACGCTAGTGGTGGAACGCGGGCTACAGATGCTATTCGTAAAGCACTTGATTCTCCCCTGCTCAATGACAATAAGATCAAGGGGTCTAAAAATGTACTTTTGCTCATTGTTTCGGGTGAAGAGGAAATTACCATAGATGAAATAGGCGAGATAAATGATCATATTCAGGATGAAGCCGGTCACAGCGCCAATATTATTATGGGTGTAGGGGAAGATGAGAAACTGGGCGATGCCATATCGGTAACGATTATCGCCACGGGGTTCAATGTAGAGCAGCAAAATGAGATCGTAAATACGGAAACCAAAAAAATCATTCATACGCTAGAGGATGAGCAAAGGGCACAGCACGATCTTTCCCCAAAGAAGACTGGTGGGACTTTAAATTTTCCGGCTACAACGAAAAAATGGGATGAAGAAAAGGAAGATAAAGTCGTTAAGCACACGCTTGATGACAATGTGGACCCTATGGATATAATGATGCCGCCGAAAAAAAAGGAGGATAAACCATCTGATAATAAGCCGGATTTTATTGCGACCACTTCTGCATTACGTGATATCATGGTGGATTATGAAGAAGTCCTTGCACCGCAAGCGAAAGAACTATCCACAGGAGAGGATGAATATGCAGATGACGACGACTTTGAGATTGTGAGCATAGACGCGCCCGCTCAAGAAGAAGAAGTTATGGATATGTTTGAAAAAGAGAAAGAACAATTTACACTTTCTTTCGACCTTCCGTTAAATGAGGATTTTAAAGATGAGGCGCAACAAGATGAAGAGGACGAAGTGGTTTATGATTTGGCCGATGATGACTTAAAAAACATCGAGGTTAAGAATCCGATAGAAGTGATTTCGATCACCGAAGTTGACAAAATGGGCGAGAAGCGTTACAGCTTGGATGATTATATGGATTTTGAGCAAAAAATGAACAGTGCAAAGCCAAAATCCAGGAGCCAGGAAAAGGAGCCCATTGTTTTTGAAAAAAAAACGGTAGCACCTCAAAAGGAAGAAGAAACAGAAGAGGACAAGGATGAAGATCCAATGAACAATCCTATTTCCAAATTACTGAGCGAGCGCGCTGCAGAACGCCGGCGTATGATGAAGGATTTCAACTATAAATTCAATAACAGTCATTCTCGCATTAATGAGATTGAAAAACAACCTGCCTACAAGCGTATGGGCGTGAATCTGGATCCTAACCCATCTAGTAATTCAAATATCTCTCGTACCTCGGTGAGTACAGATGAAGATGGGATCAAGCTGCGCAGCAACAATTCCTTTTTACATGATAATGTGGATTAACTAACAAAAAAGAGTGATAATGGGCTGAAATCAGCCAAAATCGACTAAACTTTTTTAATGATAAATGTGTATCTTCGCAGTCCGAAATTAAATTATTGCCATGAGTTTACAGACTAATGTAATGACCGCGATGAAGGATGCCATGAAGGCTAAAGACCAGAATGCCCTGACTTCGTTAAGAGCGATAAAGTCTGAAATTTTAAAGGCTCAAACTGAAACCGGTTCAAAAAAAGAGATTTCTGAGGAAGAAGAACTCAAGCTTTTGCAAAAATTAGTAAAGCAGCGTAAAGATAGCGCTGCCATTTATAAAGAACAAAAACGGGAAGATTTTGCTGTAGACGAGCTTGCCCAGGTAGAGGTAATAGAACGTTTTTTACCAGAGCAACTCAGTGAAGAGAAAATAGGTGAAGTTATAGAGCAAATTATTTCGGAAATTGGAGCTGATGGAATGAAAGATATGGGCAAGGTTATGGGAATCGCTTCTCAAAAACTGGCCGGTAAGGCAGATGGCAAGACCATTTCTGTCATAGTCAAGAAAAAATTAGCATGAAAAAGTGGGCAGTTTGCAGTCTCAGTCGTCAGTTAGACTGCTTACTGCCACTGCCAACTGATTACTGAACAATGGCCTCGTGGCGCAACTGAATAGCGCATCAGATTTCGGCTCTGAGGGTTGGGGGTTTGAATCCCTCCGGGGTCACTATTATAAAGAGAAACCACTAGCAAAAACTAGTGGTTTCGTCGTTGTGTGCCGTGCATGGCAACTAACTCGACGGTGCAAGTCCGTTATGGGGGTCTGTAGTTACCTACCATTAGCTTAAGGCAAGGGTGTCCACTGCGAGGTGGAATCTAAAGGAAGCCGGCGGCAAAGTTCCGACCCGAGG
>JBDNGW010000550.1:0-1521 GCA_041689735.1 Leeuwenhoekiella sp.
AAAACGATGTCCAAAGCTTTGGCCAATATTAAGGAAGATTCCTACCATTTCAATATGATCGCTTATTTACTGAAAAATACGGTTTCAGACCATGGCTATGTCTCCCGGGGGGAATGTCAAGTGGACCAGAACGGCAATCTAAAAGACGTCACGGAAAGGGTGCATATAGAAAAAGTGGATGGCAAGCTGATGCGCAAAGATGCTGAAGGTAAATTTATCCCTATTGACGAAAACACTATAGTCTCCATGAACTTTTGGGGATTTACCCCAAAATGCTTTGAATTTGGTAAGCAATTGCTGGAGCAGTTTCTCGAGAAAAATACGGAGAACCTCAAGGCCGAGTTCTTCATCCCCACAATCGTTAATGAAATCTTGAAATCGGACAAGGCCCGCGTGGAGGTTTTAAAATCTGATGCGCAATGGTTTGGCGTGACCTACAAGGAAGATAAGGCCATTGCCCAAAAGGCCATAAGCCAATTAAAAACTAAAGGTGCATATCCTAAAAAACTCTGGTAATATGTCAAACAAAGTTCTAAAACAAGTCTTCGATCATTTTGAGCACCAGAGCACCTATCTCTCTTCTGAAGAGCTGGCATCGGGGCATATCAATGATACTTATTTAATAAAGACGGAGGAAAAACCCTTTTACGTCCTGCAGCGTATCAATCATGGGGTATTTAAAGATGTACCGGCACTTATTAAAAACAAAGTGGCCATCAGCGAACATATAAGTAAAAAACTGCAACACCTGTCCAAAAAAGAGCAGAGGCGGCGTGTATTGCGCTTCGAAAAAACTAAAAAAGGAGGTGAATATTATCACGATCCCGAGGGTAATTATTGGAATTTAATGCGCTTTATAAGTGGCAGTGTGACCTATGAGCGGGTTAATTCTGAAAAGATCGCCTATCAGGGCGGACTTTTGATGGGGCAATTCTTGAATTTGACAAGTGATTTTGATGCGTCAAAATTAGCAGAGGTCATCCCTGATTTTCATGATATGTCCTTCCGGTTTTCCCAGTTTGAAGAGGCCTTGCGGAAAGCTTCCCAGGAAAGACTGGCACTGGCTGAAAAGTCCATCGCTTATGTCAAGGAAGCAAAAGAGGAAATGCATATCCTGCAACGACTGAAGGAGTCTGGAGAGCTGCCCATACGCGTCACACACAACGATACGAAGATCTCCAATGCGCTTTTTGGCAAGAAAGGGAAAGGCTGGTGCATGATAGATACAGATACCGTCATGCCCGGAATCGTACATTATGATTATGGTGATGCGGTTAGAACCATCTGCAATACCACACTTGAAGATGAACCAAACCTGGACCTGGTAGATTTTAACATGGAGTATTATGATGCATATACCAAAGGTTTCCTAAAGGAAGTAGAATCTTCCCTGACTGCTGTAGAGCTCAAATACCTGCCCCTGGGTGCCAAGACCATGATATTTATTATGGGCATTCGGTTTCTGACCGATTTCCTGAACGGTGATATTTATTATAAAATCAAGTACCCAGAGCACAATTT
>JBDNGW010000551.1:0-3102 GCA_041689735.1 Leeuwenhoekiella sp.
CGCAAACTATGACCTGAGCAACCCAAAAGATGATTTAAAGCTGTTTTAAAGGGGTTTCAATGCCCATTAAACATTATATTGCGGGCGAAAAAAGCGCTCGATTTGAATTTCAAAGGTGCGCGTTTTGATTTGCCGATTATATTTGGATGACTGGATGTGTCAACAGTAGAACAATTTTTTAAAACTGACAAAAGGGATGGTGTTTTACTATCCCTTAAACATTTACAATATCTAGTTTATGTATATACTTAAAGCTACATTATTTATAGGCCTTTTCTCATTAAATTGTCACGCGCAGGAATTAAATAAAGATAAATTTCAGTATAAAATCACTTATGAATTGACCTATCAATCTGATTCTATCGATGTTAATTCAAGGCGCACTGAAGAGATGCTGCTTTATATAGGTGACAGTATTTCCCGGTTTTCCAGCAAGGGAACTCATGTAGGGGATTCTAAAAAGTTTACAAGAGGGAGAAAACCAGAAATATGGCAAATTTTGCCGAAATGCGATCCAAAATACCCCAGACCAAATTTGGGTACAGTATTTATAAAAATATTCAAAAAGGTAAATTGACGGTTACCGAAAAAGTAGTAAAAGACCAATTGAGATATGTTGAAGACAAGAATCTCATGGATTGGAAAATAGAGGATGAAACGGGAGAGTGTTCCGGTTACGAGGTGCAGAAAGCACAAACCCATTTTGCCGGGAGGGATTACACGGCCTGGTTCAGCCCCGAAATCCCAATATCCGACGGCCCTTACAAGTTTAATGGCCTGCCTGGGCTTATTGTGGAAATACATGATAAAAAAGAGAATTATGTTTTCCGCTTGACGAAATTCCAAGGTCTAAAAAATCCAATTCCTTTTCAATTCAATCCCGAAAACTATTTAAATGCATCTCAAAAACAATTCAAAAACATTAAAAAAGAGTTTTACAGAAATCCCTATGCTGCTCTGGCCAAAGTAGGGATCAAAATAATGGACGGTAATGACACTCATGAAAAAACAGGAAAAATAAGCGATAATGGTAGCGGAGAATTAAGCAACCCGATTGAACTTGAATGATTTTATGAAAATTAAACTTCTATCTTTTTTCCTGTTTCTCTTCATTTCAGGAGGCTCCATGGCACAGATCCAGACCAATATATCAGGAAATGTCGTAGATCAAGATGGGGACAGTTTAAAAAGGGCAACTATCATACTTAGGAAGGATTCTATTTCCCCCATACTTTCTTATGGGATTTCTGACGGCAAGGGTGCTTTTAACATAAAGGTAAACAGTATTGCGGACACCCTGTTTCTAAAAGTTTCTTATGTGGGTTTCAGTCCTTGGAAAAAAGTTATTCCAAATAAGAACGGTCAATTCTTTGTTCAGCTTTCCCCTTCTTCCGAAGAATTGAAGGAGGTTCATCTCAAATCCAGTGTTATTGAACAACGTGGCGATACGCTCAATTTCTCCGTTTCAGCATTTACAGATCAGAAAGACCGCGTGATTGCCGATGTGCTGGAAAAGATGCCCGGGATCGAGGTCAAAGCCAATGGGCAGATCTTTTTTGAGGGCGAGCCCATTCAAAAATATTATATAGAAGGCCTTGACCTGCTGGAAGGGCGTTATAACCTGGCCAATGATAATTTGCCCGCAAGCGCTGTTTCGAAAGTGCAGGTATTACAGAACCACCAGCCCATTAAATTGCTGGACAGTCTGGTATTTTCCGAAAAAGCATCCCTGAACATTAAACTTAAAGAAGGGATTGCCTTTACAGGTTCCGCCGAGACCGGTCTTGGTGCTGCTCCGGCACTTTGGGATGTAAAAGCCACGCCCATGCTTTTTACTAAAAAGAAACAGGGCATTTTAAGCTATCAGGGCAATAACATTGGCAAACCCGTTTCCCGGGCAACCGAAAATTTTTCGATAGCAGATTTTGGCCGGGAAACGTTTGATATTTCAAAAAGGGATTTGCTGGGCATCAGGCAATTAAATGAACCCCGGTTTTCGCAAGAGCGCTGGCTGTACAACAATGCCCATTTTGGCTCGGCAAACAGTATTTTTAAATTGAAAAAAGATGTTGAGCTCAAAGTGAACATCTCTTATCTTAACGATGCGCATGAGCAGCGTGGTAGTGCGCAGACCCGCTTTTTTACACCCAACGATACCATAGATTTAATTGAAGAAACGAGGAATGACCTTTTCAAATCCCAATTGGAAACCAGGTTTATATTAGAACGCAATACGGACGAGGATTATTTAAAGAACACGCTGGAGGTAAACAGTTCTCGGGATGGGGAAGAGGGGATTATAAACAGATTGATTGACACGATTGGGCGGCATCATAATAGCCCACATGTTGCATTTCGCAACAAACTGAAACTGCTCAAGCCAGTGGGCAACCAACTTGTTACCTTCCGCTCCAATACCGGTTTTATCTCTACCAAAGAAAATCTAATGGTGCGGTCTGCTGTTTTTTCCGAGGTTTTTGATGGTTTTGAGAACAAGAACAGTACAGCGCAAGAGCTGCGGTCCCGGTCGTTCTTTACAGATAATTCCACCGGTTTTACAAAGGCTTTCGGTGCATTTACCATAAGTCCCGAGGTGGGTTTTTCAATTTATAATCAGGATTTGGAAAGTGAAATAGGGCTGAATTTTGCTGAAAATGGAGATAATTTGCCCAAAAATGCCCAAAATAACCTCAATTTCAACCGCGCCAAATATTTTGTTTCAACAGAGGTAAATTATAGAATGGGAGATTGGCGGGCACGATTGAAAGTGCCGTTCAATTATTATTCCTTTACTATTGATGACGAACCCTTAAATAGGTCACAACACCTTAAAAAATTCACGGTAGAACCTGATCTATATATAAAACGAGAATTTCTGCGGTTTTGGGAAATGAGCGCAACAGCAGCACTGAGCAATGATTTTGGCGATGTGCAGCAGCAATATGTCGGATATATACTTACTGATTATAGGAGGTTGCAACGCTATAATTCCCAGCTTCTGGAACGGTTTTCACAGCGCTATTCCACTAGATTGACCTATGAAAACCCACTCAATGCTGTCTTTTCAAATTTAAGCTACACCTATTCCAGAAGAAGTAATAA
>JBDNGW010000552.1:0-2629 GCA_041689735.1 Leeuwenhoekiella sp.
CGCAAACTATGACCTGAGCAACCCAAAAGATGATTTAAAGCTGTTTTAAAGGGGTTTCAATGCCCATTAAACATTATATTGCGGGCGAAAAAAGCGCTCGATTTGAATTTCAAAGGTGCGCGTTTTGATTTGCCGATTATACTTAAGTATTAATTAAGAGACTAAAATACAATTTTCAGCTCTTTTGCGCCTTAATTATTTTGTAAAAATAGAATTATGACATTTTGACATTAATTATTAAATGGCAGTAATTTTGCCCATGGAGAAGAAAACAACGAAACCGATGAGCATAGATAATATAAACGAACAGGAAGAGGAACGCAAGCAGCATAACCAATTTAACGATAAGGAAGGCACGCTTAATCAAGAGGCCGTGCAGGCAGAATCTGAGTTTGGGAAGGAAGCTTCTGAAGATGAGGTAGATATTTTGCAGGATTACAAAGAGGAGCTAGAAAAGGAAAAAGATAAATTTTTAAGATTATTCGCCGAATTTGAGAATTACAAGCGCCGTACGGTAAAAGAGCGAGCAGAGCTTTATAAGACCGCTGGTCAGGAAGTGATACAAGCCATGCTGCCCGTACTTGATGATTTTGACAGGGCTTCCGCAGAGATTGCCAAGGCCAAAGATACAAACTTGCTCAAGGGAGTGGAGCTTATAAAAAATAAGTTCCGTGAAACATTGTTGTCTAAAGGACTTACCGAAATGACGATAAAAGTGGGGGATGTTTTTGATGCGGAAAGGCATGATGCCATTACCCAGATCCCCGCTCCCAAGGAAGCCTTAAAAGGAAAAATAATAGATGTAGTTGAAAAAGGGTACATACTGGGTGAGCGCATTATACGATTTCCAAAAGTGGTTGTAGGTAACTAAAGGAAGTTGCTTAGGTCATAAGTGGAATAAATTATCAAAGAATTACTGATGAAAGAAGATTATTACAACATACTGGGAATTTCAAAAGATGCGTCTACCGCACAGATCAAGAAGGCATACCGTAAAAAAGCTATTGAATTTCACCCTGATAAAAATCCGGATGATAACAAAGCCGAAGATCAGTTTAAAAAAGCGGCAGAGGCCTATGAGGTTTTAGGAAATGAAGAAAAACGTGCCAAGTACGACCGTTTTGGTCACCAAGCCTTTGAAGGTGGCGGTGGCTTTGGTGGTGGTGGAGGTGGTATGAATATGGATGACATATTCAGTCAATTTGGTGATATTTTTGGCGGTTTTTCCGGCGGTGGCGGTGGCGGTTTTTCCGGTTTTGCTGGAGGTCAGCGCCGTATGAAGGGCAGTAATTTGCGCATCCGCGTAAAACTTACCTTAGAAGAAATCGCTAACGGTGCCGATAAAAAGATCAAGGTCAAACGTAAAAAACTGGCTGAGGGAACTACTTATAAAACCTGCACAACCTGTAAAGGGCAGGGGCAGATCATGCGTGTGACCAATACAATTCTGGGCCGTATGCAAACCGCAACCCCCTGTACAACCTGTGGAGGTTCTGGTCAAATTATCGATAAAAAACCGGCCGAAGCAGATGCAGATGGCATGCAATTTATTGATGAGACCGTTTCCATTAAAATACCAGCAGGCGTTGTCGAGGGAATGCAGCTTAAGGTTGCTGGCAAAGGGAATGACGCTCCGGGCAATAATGGTATTCCTGGAGATCTATTGGTTTTAATTGAAGAACAGGATCATGAGACCCTTAAGCGTGAAGGCGATAATTTGCATTATGATCTATATATAAGTTTTCCTGACGCCGTACTGGGCACAAGTAAAGAGATAGATACAGTTACCGGTAAGGTGCGCATCAAGGTGGATGAAGGTACGCAAAGCGGAAAAATACTGCGACTGCGAGGAAAAGGTATTCCTTCCATAAATGGGTATGGCAAAGGGGATTTACTGGTGCATGTAAATGTTTGGACGCCAAAAGATCTCCATAGAGATCAAAGGGAATTCTTTGAAAGAATGGTAGATGACGAGCGTTTTGAGCCAAAACCACAGCTTGAGGATAAGTCCTTTTTTGACAAAGTGAAGGATATGTTTTCTTGATTTAGTCTATTTTACCAAAAAATACGTATATTTGAACATCACTAATCACTAGTTAGTGATATTTTCTTTTTCATAGCAATATTTTTCCCATCCTCGATGCAGATTGAGGGTGGGTTTTTGCATTTAAATTCTTTTCTTCCAAAAATGGTGCGATTTGACCAAATTTAAGTCTTGAATCCATGCACTAATTTACTATTCGATTATTTCAGTCGAATGTCAAAATCTATAAGCGATTTGTACATTTCGCACTTTTCTGCTGACGAAAAGAAAGCTTGTTTCGAGTACGTTGAAAATTCTTCTTCCGAAGTAAAAAAAGCATGAGCATTACTGTTTTTCATCGTGTTTTGGCTAATTTTCAACCTAATTATCGGATTTTTCCGCTAAAAAAAATTGCGAAGGATCTATAAATATCACAATTTTTTAAATTATTAGTCCTACTGTATAAATAAAAATGTTTGTCCGCTTAAACATCTAAAGTAAATTTTTGTCCTGCTGAGCCCTTCCACTTTGTTCAGGATAAACTACAGTCAAAGTATGGATGATTTGCATCTCGACTGCGCCTGCCTGCCGGCACGACAGGCAGGC
>JBDNGW010000553.1:0-7726 GCA_041689735.1 Leeuwenhoekiella sp.
TATGGAAGATTGGCAGCTGCTTTTATAACACTAATATTCAACTCTTGATTCGCATTGTGTAGTATTGGTTAGCCAATTAACGGGCATGTGAAAATAGATCAAATAAAGACCGGCAGATTTATTGACCTTCCTGCCGTATCACAATGGGCACATATCCTTTTTCCATTCCCTTGGGTGGTGCCACAATAATAGCATTGTCCAAAGTGGCGAGTTTTCCTTGGGTCGGCGGGGCCATATATTCTTTGTTTGCGGTCCAGCTCTCATGGATCCGCTCCACATTTTCCTGTATCCTGTTCTTTTGTTCTTCACTTAGCGCTAAGGATTGCATGGAAGGTTGGTCTATGAACCGGTACCAAGAGTAAGTGACCACGGACCCATCGGTCAATGTAACTTTGTAAGGGCCGGCCTTTGCCCCGGGCACGGTCCAGGGGTTTCCATTTTCCGTAGGGGAGGTATAGGGCTTGCCCTTAGAGGCAACAGCGAAATTCTGGCTTTTCAGGTGGGTTTCCACTGGCACCTCATCCTCACCGATAGCAATCATTTTATCACCTTCTTTCTTGAAATACTGGGGGAAAAATCCCATACCCTTTTCAATCCCCTTTTTCCATTGTAGGCCATAGGAGGACCTGTCTAACATGACCTCGCTAAAAAAGGAGCCGACGCCGGAAATGGGCATTGCATTGGGCCCTTGGTCATATTCGGTTGGCGTGGTCGTACATTCGGGAATAAAGGAAGCACCGGTCTGAAATTCTGCCGAAATAGCCTTCCCCTCTTCCAATGCGTTTTTCATTGGACCATAAATGGCATCTTGTGAGTACAGGGTAGCATCGAGCATGAGTATGGTAACCCCATTATCATCCACCGGAAACTGCAATGCGGGGATTTTTGTATATACATTGCCTTTAGCATCGGTGGCTTCAAAACGCGGTACCGTATTTATCTCGATGGCCCCAGATCCCACCACACCTTCCCGGGCATCCAAGGTTCTTCCTTCGGCAGTGGCATAATTGTCGGCAATCTTGCTCCAAACATGTGGGATATAAAATGCCACGGGTCCCTTAAAATTTTCGGCATTTAAAAAACAGGTCCAGCTTTGATCACCTGAAGGTGCGGTGCCATCTTTTTTTGGCTGCGGCGGAATAATTGGCAGTGCCATCCAGGCATTGCCCATAAGTTCCCCCGAGGTACCGTTCTGAAACGTGATCCCATCTGGTGGCACAAGAAGCCGATTGCTCAGTTGGGCCATCCCCATTTCATCTCCTTTAAGCGGTTCGGGCCGTCCAAAGCCCCAGCCCGGGGATGATATCTCACCGTTGTAGCAGTTGGCCGTACCATTCATCCTATATTTGGCGGTAGAAGAGCCAAACTGTGTACTTCCCCAAAAACCAAGGCTCCCTTCTATGGTCTGAAATACATCGCGATAAGACGGTCCGCGCTGCGGCCAGTTATCCCTGGCATACGTGCCAATAGGGCATAAAGGCTCCTCAAAATCCCTGTTGTCCGGCACGATCCATGTCCCTGGAAGGCCGATCTGAAAGCCGGAAAGAGCTTTATCCAGCAACGGCCAGGCGCTGACGTAAAAGCTTACCCCATAGCCAAAGCCCTCTTTTTGTTGGGGCAGTCGCATGGAAATATAGCCGTGCAATCCTTGTGATAGTTGTTCGAGCTTTGGAGCATCTTCTGCTTCCTGCGTTTGAGCCTGAACCTGAACATTATCGGTACATGACAGTATCATAAAAGCGCAACAGGACAGAGCAGTAATACAACTTGATGCATTCATTTTAGTTCTTAGTTTAATCATGGTTTTTATGTCTTTTTAGTTAAGGGCACTCTACTAATTCAGTTTGGAATGTTAGCCTGCCTTTGCCGGTAGGCAGGCGTAATGATTTTTTTTGGAAACAAGGCGTCAAAAACGGGGTTTAGCACTGCTAAATGAGTACTTCGACAAGCCCAACAGAACTATTGTGACACCGAAGCAACTTGAAAAAAGAACAAGCTTGCGTCCGAAGTTGGATATTTTGAAGTGCCCTGAAATCAATAAATTTTTTCATTTTCTAGTACTATCGGTACAGATCAGTTATAATTCCCTTCAATCATTTTAATATATCCTCATCGATTTCTTTAAACTGCGCTGCGGCGTTCAGGAAATGGGCAGTCACCCAGAACACGGTCCAGTGCTCTACGTACCCGCCCCTAAAGTCATAGATATTGCTCAGATCCCCTGCCTGGGCAAAATTAGTATGCTGTATCTGCTCCCCGTGCGAGCCATAGGGATCTATCATCTGGCCGCAGGAGCGGTACATCAGGACAGCCATACGTTGTAGATCCTTGTCATTGAGGTATTTCCCAAGCTTGTAGAAAGCAGGGGCAAAGAAAACCCCATATATATCCAAGTGCTGGTTCTGGGCCGAAACAACGGTCCATCCCCTGCTCTTGAAACTGTGGTTGTCCAACCTGGAAGGAGGCATCGGAATGTCCCAAACTACCATATAACTGAGCGTAACGTAAGCAGCATGTGTGGCCCATTCGAGGTATTTCTGCTCTTTTGTAAACTCATACATGGCCAAGAAGCCCTGAAATGCAGCCCAGGCTCCCTCTTTATCTTCACAGCTTGCATCCAGGGTGCCGCCCCAGTAAGGTTCCTTCATGGTAAGGTGCCGTCCCGCGTAGTAATCAGCTGCTTTTCTGGCAGCCTGTGCATAAAGCGTATTATCAAAGTTCTTTGCGGCCAGGCATAAGGGCGCAATGTAAAAAGCTTCGTTGGTCGATACCGGTTTCCAGTCATCTTTTAGGATTCGGGCGGCATGGATGTCGCTAGCCTTTTTCAGAAAAGCCTCCCATTTGGAATAATCATGATCCCCATTCTTTTTTGCCGCTCCCACTGCCTTGGCAAAATTATACATGGCCTGACCCTGCGATACATTATCCTGTGCCTCCCATTTTTCCTTATCGATTAGATAGTTGAGGTGGAACCCATTCTCGTTGAACGGTGATTCTGTCAGGAAATCCATGGAACGCTGCACCTGGTCGTCGATGCGGTCATCTTTGAGAATTGGTTTTAGTTCCTGAAGGGCATACCCCAGTGAAGCCGCCTGCCCGCACCAGCCCATCACATATTCCGGCCTGGCATCTAAGGGGTACATGCCAAAACCCGCGCTTTTGCTGTCCTGGTTCCATCTGGTATTGGCAAATGTATACTTCGACTTGATGATTTCATCGAAGGTGGACATATCCTCTACATAGAATGGCTTGAAGATATCAATGCTGGTTTCCATTGCCTCCTTAAATGCAAAACCTTCCTGTTGAAGTGGGTAAACCTCAATATAAAATGTTTTTCCGATTACCGCTCCCGGTTCAACATTGAGGTAGGTATCACCATAGGGCAGCGGTTTCCCCTGAAGGGCCTTTGCGACGCTGTGCTCCCCGTTCATGGCTATTGGCCCCGAGAGCAGTTCCAGTTCCGTTCCGTTATTCTTTGCGCTTGCCCCCATAGACCACCATTGGTCGGGGATGTTGGCGTAAGGTGCCAAGGATGGTAAGGAGTGCAGGGAGACGCCAAAGCCACGGTCGCCAATCGGAACCTCGGCACAGACAAAAGGCATGGAGAACCGATGCTCTTCAAAGATGGCCTCTGGTGCATGGTCCTTGTCAAATGTAGCCACACAGGTGGAGCAGTTGTTATAGCCCGAAGGATTGCCGTAGTAAAGAATACCCGGCATAAAGATTTTATCGGTATAAACCGGTAATTCCCAGCGCACAGAAAGGGTCACTTTGGGCAGGACCTTGTCCCCTAGCCATTCATAGCGGCGGGTGCATTTTATCCTGTTTCCCTCTTGGTGATAGGCGTCGCGCAGCCTCCAGGTACCATTGGGAAGTTTCAGCCTTCCGTAGAGTATTGTCCACTCCCCTTCTTTGACCAGACTATCGGCCAGGGCATGATGCCAGTTGCTGCTCCAATCGTCCTGCCAGCCAGTGGCAATAGACCATAAGCCCTCTTTGGGTGCCTTCAATAGTTTTGTATCCTTTGAAGAAAAGGATGGAAAATAATTACCCCCTTTTTCTTCTATCCCCAAGCTTGTTTGCGTATGGCCAATCTGTATGCAGACTAGTAGAAATAATAAAGGGAAGAGCAATTTTTTTATGTCGAAATTTTGCATGAAAAGGCTTGAGGTTAGTTATTCTTTTTAACAAATCGAATTTTATACGCCACTGCATATTCTGATGGATATTCCTTGGAAGGTTGAATTGTCAAACCATTTTTACCCTGTGACCACTTTATTTTTTCTTTGCTTCCTAGCAGTTCAACTGATGCAATATTGGGATCCGACTTTTTATTGGATAAAGATTTAATGAGGGTTTTCCCTTTTGGTATGTTCAGGGGAACTGCATATAGAGTATCCCCTTTTGTAGTGAAACGGATATCTTCAGACGAAAACTCCTTATCCTCTTTTTTTGATCTATCGGCCTCTTTCTTTTCTGAAGTACCGTCACCATCATCATTATTAACCGATGGCCCTTCTCCATATATCTTCCACGGGCGTGTTTTATAAATAGCCTCTCCGTTTACATCTAACCATTTTCCCATTGCTAACAGCAGGTCTTTCTGTTCTTCCGGAATGGTTCCATCTGCTTTGGGGCCTACATTTAATAGGAGATTTCCATTCTTGCTAACAATGTCTATCAAAGTTGCCACAAGGTATCGTGGGCTTTTGTAAACGTCATCTACAATATAGCCCCAGGATCTATTGCCTAGCGCATCATCAGATTGCCATGCCAAATCCCTTATGCCCGGTTGGCCTTCGCGCTCCATGTCCAGCACGGCCGTACTATCGGGAAAAGCATTGTTTTTATAATTGAGCACAACTCCTTTTCCTGTTTGTGCACCATGATTGTAGTAGTAGGCTGCGAAAGTCTTTAAATACGGTTTAAAATTTTTGTTGTCCAGCCACCAATCAAACCAAAATACCTGCGGATCATATTTATCTACAAGTTCCGTGCATCTCAGCAACCAATCATTCAGAAATTCAGTGCTGATCTTTGCATTATATAAGTCATCTTCCCCTTCTTCGGCCGGCCCGTAGAAATCATTATATTTTGGATCATTTACATCTGATTTTATTTTGCGGCCGTTATTGAAGAAATACCAGTGTTCGGCACGATGTGAAGAAAGGCCGAATATCATACCTTCTTTGCGAATAGATTTTGAAAGTTCGCCTATGACATCCCGATGCGGTCCCATTTCAACTGAATTCCATTTGGACAGACTTGTATTGTACATGGCAAAACCATCATGATGTTCTGCAACGGGCACAACATATTTTGCTCCGGATTTCTTAAAAAGTTTTGCCCATGCATCGGGATCAAATCTTTCTCCCTTAAACATTGGAATGAAATCCTTATAACCGAATTAATCCTGGGGGCCATAAGTGGCGATGTGATGTTTATATGCCGCAGACCCCACCTGGTACATATCATTGCCGTACCATTCACCAAAAATACCGCCACCACCATACTCAGGTACAGCATACACGCCCCAATGGACAAAAATCCCAAATTTGGCATCACGGAACCATTCAGGTATTTCATATTTTTTGAGCGATTCCCAATTTGCCTCAAAGGGAGTTTGTCCATGAACATAAACGGACAAGAATAGACAAATCACTAATATATTGAGATTGCGAGTTTTGATCATTTTAGAAATGTTATTTTATATACGGGTGCATAATTTGATGGATATTTGTTAGACGGCTTAATGATCAGACCTTCTCTTTCCTGCGACCATTTTATTTTTTCTTTGCTCCCCACCAATTCAACAGAGGCAACGCCAAAATCTGCGCTTTTGTTGGATAAAGATGTGATGATGGTTTTACCTTTTGGCATAATCAGGGGAATGGCATAAAGAATATCCCCTTTGGTTGTAAAACGGATATCCTCGGTCGTATAGGGCTTTACCTTTTTGTCAATATGGTCGCCGCCAATAATCTCTGCAGGTCCTTCCCCAAAAATATGCCATGGACGCGTGCCGTAGATTGCCTCTCCATTTACCTTCATCCATTTGCCAATGTTCAACAATAGTTCCTGTTGTTCTTCAGGAATTGTTCCATCTGCGCGGGGGCCAATGTTCAACAATAAATTGCCATTTTTACTTACGATATCGATCAGTTCATCCACTAAAAATTGAGCGCTTTTATAATGGTCATCCTTGACAAAGCCCCAAGAATTAAATCCTACCGCATCATCGGATTGCCAGGGTAGCTCCCTAATATCCGCCTGCTTCCCACGCTCTATGTCCAAAACCGCTGCACTGTCGGGAAAAGCTTCATATTTATAGTTGATTACGACTCCTTTGTCCCAGACACGGGCCTGATTATAATAATAGGACGCGAAGGTTTTAAGATAGGGCTCGTAGCCATCCCTTTCTATCCATTGATCAAACCAGAACAGTTGTGGTTGGTATTTATCCACCAGTTCCTTGCTCCTCAAGAGCCAGTCGTTTAAAAACTCAGTGGTCATGGGATGGTTTGGAAAATCGTAGCCCCCTTCTTCGGCAGGGCCATAAAAATCTTGGTATTGGGGATCGCTTACATCGTAAGGGACCAGACGGCCGTTATAAAAGTAGAACCAATGCTCCGCCCTATGCGAAGACACGCCAAATATCATTCCTTCCTTACGTACCGATTGAGCCAGTTCGCCCACTATATCCCGCTTGGGACCCATATCATATGAATTCCATTTAGATAAGTTTGTTTTATACATCGCAAAACCATCATGATGCTCGGCAACTGGAACAACATATTTAGCACCTGCTTCTTTAAAAAGTTTTGCCCACTGATCCGGATCGAACTTTTCTGCTTTAAACAGAGGAATAAAATCTTAATAGCCAAATTTGTCCAGCGGTCCATACGTTTTTATGTGATGTTTGTATTCCGCAGTTCCTTTTCTATACATATTATAAGGATACCATTCCCCGTAAGAATCCCCGGCGTAAGCAGGAACTGCATAGGGTCCCCAATGAATGAATATGCCAAATTTAGCATCCTTGAACCAATCAGGAACAGTTTGCTGTTTGAGGGATTCCCAGTCGGCCTGAAAATAATTTTGGCTCGTTACCTGTGCGGAAAGGGTTCCGAAAAAAGCACATAAAATTATATTACGAATAATTCTCATCAATACAACGGTTTAGAATGCTTCAAAATCCAAAAGACCAACAACTGATTTTAACAGGAATAAGGATTTTAAGATAGTTGGTAAATTCCCTACTAAAGTAATAAAATTGCAGAACTATTGACCGATTTTATATAATCTGGGTAATATATTAGGGATATAGGGCAATATAGTATTATCATTGAAGGGACACCATACCCGTATAATCCGCCAAATATGTTAATATTGTTATTGTAAAAACTAATCCCTTATTGATCGGAATAAATACAGCTCATTTATTCAAAACAGTTTAACAGAGCCTCTATATTAAAACGCCTTTTGTAACTTAAACTCCGTACTCATGAAACTAAACTTATTTATACTCTTCTTGGTTTTCTCTTTCACGCCCCACCTCCAAGCGCAGGATACCGGCACCTTATCCCTAGAGGATATCTACAAAAATGGTGTGTACGGCCAAAAAGGTTTTGGCCCTATCAGATGGATGAAGGATAACAAGGGATATTCCACCTTGGAAAACAACGACGAAGCAGGCGGAAGGGATATCGTTACCTATGATGCAAAA
>JBDNGW010000554.1:0-8470 GCA_041689735.1 Leeuwenhoekiella sp.
AGAAGGACATCTCGGCGCCAGCCTAGGAGTAGTTGAACTGACCATTGCCCTACATTACATTTTTAATACCCCGCAAGATAAACTTATTTGGGATGTGGGCCATCAAGCCTACGGGCATAAAATATTGACCGGCAGGCGCGACAATTTTGAAACCAATAGGCAATATGGCGGTCTGAGCGGCTTTCCGCGCAGGAGCGAAAGTGAATATGACACCTTTGGTGCCGGCCATTCCAGCACTTCCATTTCTGCCGCGCTGGGAATGGCGATTGCCGCCCAACTGGAAGGCGACAAACACCGGAATCATATCGCGGTAATTGGAGACGCTTCTATCGCCAGCGGAATGGCCTTTGAAGCGTTAAACCATGCCGGCGCAACAAATGCGAATTTACTTGTGGTGCTCAACGATAATACCATGGGGATCGATCCCAGCGTGGGTGCTTTTAAAAACTACCTTATTGACCTTAAAAACGGCAATTCTGGGTCGAAAAACATCTTTGAAGACTTAAATTTCAACTATTCCGGACCTATTGATGGTCATGATCTGGACGCGCTTCTTGCCGTTTTAAGTACGTTGAAAAATATAAAAGGCCCCAAATTACTCCACGTGATTACCACAAAGGGAAAAGGCTTGAAACAAGCGGAAGCAGATCAGGTAAAATACCACGCCCCAGGCCGATTTAATGCTGCTACCGGTGATCTGGATGAAATCTCCTCTGCCCCGCAACCGCCAAAATATCAAGACGTTTTTGGCCATACGTTAGTAGAACTGGCAGAAAAAAATCCAAAAATTATCGGTATCACCCCAGCAATGCCCACGGGGAGTTCGCTAAAATACATGATGCAGCGTTTTCCCGAGCGCGCTTTTGACGTGGGGATTGCGGAGCAGCACGCGGTTACGCTTGCCGCAGGGATGGCGAGCGAGGGATTTTCGGTTTTTTGTAATATTTATTCCACCTTTTTACAGCGGGGTTACGACCAGCTTATTCACGATGTGGCTTTACAGAATTTACCGGTGATTTTTTGTTTAGATCGTGCCGGACTCGTGGGTGAAGACGGTGCGACCCATCACGGCGTTTTTGACCTTGCCTATTTGCGATGCATCCCGAACGTGATCATTTACGCTCCGCGGAATCAAGAAACGCTGCGCAACATTCTTTTTACCGCACAAAAAGGTCTAAAACATCCCATCGCGATCCGTTATCCACGGGGGAGAGGAAGCCTGATAGACTGGAAAACACCATTTGAGGAAATCCCTATCGGCAAAGCTAAAAAACTTTATGATGGGAATAAATTGGCCGTCCTGGTCACCGGAAATCTCACCCAGCGCGCGCTTGATATTGCCTCCGCTTATGAAAACCAGATAGCCGTTTATTATTTCGGATTTGTAAAACCGCTCGATTTTGAGGCTTTAGAGGCTGTTTTTAACCAATTTGAGAAGATTATCACCTTAGAAGATGGCGTAAAACACGGCGGATTTGGTTCCGCAGTTGCGGAATATGCCACAGAGAAAAACTACAAAGGCAACATTAAAATCATGGGAATCCCCGACCGTTTTATAGAACATGGAAGCCTTGACGAACTTGAAAAAGAAGCGGGAATAGATGTGAAATCCATTAAAGAGGTTGTTGAAAATATGCTGAGAATTCCTCCCCCAGCCCCTCCCAAGGAGGGGAGCACTCAAGGTTGAGACTCCTCCCCTTTGGGGAGGCCGGGTGGGGAACCTATTTAATATCCATCCCCTTTATTTTTTTATAAAAACGAAGCGCTTTGCTATCGGTTAACATTGCTATTTCACCACAAATTGCCATAAGTTCGTTGTAAAGTCCTTGGCTTTCTTGACGCGCTGAGACTTCAAACAATCTTATTATCAATTGATTATAATGTAATGAATCATCATCAATGCTTCTCGTACGCGCGTCCAGCAACGTGCTTAAAATCTCAAAGCCGGCAATCTCCTTCTCAACAACTTCGCAGCTTTGGTAGATCCGTTTCACGCTGATCCCTAAAATATCGCTTATTTGCGCTTTAAACTTGCTTTTCTCAAGCAAACTCACCTGAAATTTACCGTCAAGCATCTGTTCTTCGTGATCCATAAAAACCGCAACCGCCTCCCGAATAAGCGTATTAATAGCGAGCGCGCGCAAATAGCCAAGGCGCGCAGCGGTATCGTTCAATTTACTATACGTGTCCCGGTTTATGGCCTCTCCCACAAGTTTTATCAGGTATTCCAGCGCATATTCTTCAGGGATAAGCCCCAGGTTGATACCGTCTTCAAAGTCGATGATCGTATAGCAAATATCATCTGCCGCTTCTACCAGAAAAGCCAGTGGATGCCGCGCAAAGCTGATATTATTATCCGTGCCGGTGCGGGTCATACCCAGTTCTACGGCTACTTCTTCAAAGAAACTTTTTTCAGTCTGGAAAAAACCATATTTCTTATCGGCTACGTGCGTAGTGGGCCTATATGGAAGCGATTCTTTGGGGTATTTTGTAAAAGCACCCAGCGTGGCGTATGAAAGTCGGATACCGCCGGAAACTCCGGGTTTGCTTTCGTTAAGGATCCTAAAACCGTTTGCATTGCCCTCAAATTTGATAAGATCCTGATATTCTTTCGCCGAAAGGCTTTCCTTATAACGAAGACCAGCGCCGTGCTCAAAGTAGGCTCCGATCGCTTTTTCGCCAGAATGGCCAAAGGGTGGGTTGCCTATGTCATGTGCCAGCGCCGCCGCGGCTACAATCGCCCCAAAATCACTAAAACGATACCCGTGAACGGAAGCTAAATCTGGATATTTCTCCAGTAATTTTTGCCCCACCAGCCTGCCCAGCGAGCGCCCCACCACCGAAACCTCAAGGCTGTGCGTAAGCCGGGTGTGGACAAAGTCGGTCTTGCTCAGCGGAATGACCTGGGTCTTGTCTTGCAAACTCCTAAAGGCCGATGAAAATATGATCCGGTCATAATCAACCTCAAAGCCCAATCTGGTCTCATCTTGCTCTTTACGGTGGCGTATTGTGGTATCGCCGTAGCGCTTTAACGAAAGTAACTGCTTCCAGTGCATCATAACTGCTGCTTCTATTTGTTGCAAGATACATTTTTTCAAGAACGAACGCTTTCCGCAGATTAGATATTCTAAAGGGCATCTCTAATAACTCAGTTTGGAATGATAGCGCAGTAATTTTTTTCAGAAACGAGGCGTCAAAAACGGAGTTTAGCACCGCTAAATGAGTATTTGGACAACGAAGTAGCTGGAAAAAAGGACAAGCTAGCGTCCGAAGTTGGGTTTTTAGAGGTGCCCTAAACTTAAAGCAGTTAACGTTAGCGTAACGCAATAGTTACTCTAGTTTAATCCTGACATAACATTAGGGTTACAGGTGTGCCATTACTTTGTGTAAACATTTAAAAAGATAAAAAAATGAAAAAATTGTTTATTTCAGCTTTGACAATTACCTTGCTAGGAGGTATGGTAGGCTGTACAAAAGATGATGCCCCAGTTATACCAATAACACCCCCAACCTCAGGCGGAGGTGATGGTAGCGGTGAAGAAGTAGATTACACATTATCAGGCCAGATTAGTGAAGATAAGACCTTGACAGCAGATGGGATCTGGGAACTTCAAGGTAGAGTTTCTGTAACGGAAGGAGCAACCCTCACTATTGAGCCAGGAACAATTATAAAGGCGCTTCCAGGTACTGGTGCAAATGCCTCCACAATAATAATTGCCCGAGGAGCAAAAATTATGGCTGAAGGAACAGCAGACAACCCTATTATTATGACTTCAATAGCTGATAACATAAAATTAGGCCAAAAATTTGGAACTAATCTGACTATTTCAGACCGTGCACTTTGGGGCGGGCTTTTAATTTTGGGTAATGCCAAAGGATCTTTTTCTGGTGATTCTCCAGAAAATCAGATTGAAGGTATACCTGCGGATGATGAAAATGGACTTTACGGAGGTACTGACGATGCGGATAATTCTGGTGTAGTCAATTATATTTCCATACGTCATGGAGGTGCTTTGATAGGTGAAGGTAACGAGATCAATGGTCTTACCCTTGGAGCTGTAGGTTCCGGAACTTCAATAAGTAATATTGAAGTTGTAGGCAACCTTGACGATGGTATAGAGTTTTTTGGTGGAGCCGTTAATGTCAGCAATGCGATAGTCTATGGCGTAGGTGATGATGGACTTGATATTGACCAAGCATATTCTGGCACAATTACCAATAGTGCTGTAATCGGCGGGCCAATTTCTGATCATGGTCTTGAGATAGATGGTGGCGAGGGTTCCTTTCCGGCAGGCTTTACAATGGATAACATAACTTTAATAGGAAACCTTGAGACTGAGGGAGGACAATATGCTGATCTAAGGGATAATGCGCAAGGGACAATCAGTAACGTTTATGCGACCGGATTTAAAGTCGATTCTAACGTAGAGCTTGACAATAATGTAGTGGCTCAAAATTTCATTGACGGTAAAATTGTATTTGAAAACTGGGTAATCAACCTTCCCGAAGGTGTTAATGATGCAAACTCAATTTTTCAAGAAAAAACAGGAGAGGGCGAAAGCACTATTATAACACCTCCTTTCACGGAACAAGCAGCAGGTTGGACTTCTAAAGGAACTACAGGTGGAGCAGATCTCAGCGTATTTGACTGGACTTTTGCAGCTTCTGAAAATGCTTATTAATTATTGTATTCAATAGGAACATTCTAGAGTGCACGATTCTTTTACAGAACCGTGCACTTTTAATTTTAAATTAATATCTCATGAAAAACCAATTCCTATTTATCGTATTTTCTTTGTTGGCATTTCAATATGCCAGTTCTCAGACCGGAGTAATTAACGGAACTGTATTGGATGCCGAAGCCAATGATGTCCTACCGTTTGCTAACGTACTTATCAAGGATACCCAAAAAGGGGGCACGACGGATTTTGAAGGAAAATATAATATTTCAATAGAACCCGGCACTTACACTCTAGAATTTTCATTTATAGGCTACCAAACAAAGGAAATAACAAGTGTAATCGTTAAGGACAAACAAACTACAACTACAGATGTGACCTTAAACGCATCAGCAGGCACATTAGATGAAGTCGTTATTACAACATCTGCGAGACAGAATACAGAAGCAGCTGTTCTTAATTATCAGAGAAATTCAGTAAGCCTAGTAGACGGAATTTCTTTAGAAAAAATAAAAAGTACCGGTGCCAGTAACATTGCTTCAGCAGTTAGAAATGTACCTGGTGTGAGCGTTCAGGGGGGGAAATATGTATACGTTCGCGGACTTGGAGACCGCTATACAAAATCAATCCTCAACGGTATGGATGTTCCAGGTCTTGATCCAGACAGAAATAGCCTTCAATTGGATATTTTCCCATCTCAAATTTTAGAAAATATACTTGTTATCAAATCCTCTACAGCTGATCAACCCGCAGATTTTACGGGAGGGGTTGTAGATATTGTAACTAAGGATATACCTTCTAGGGAGCAATACAGTCTTTCTGTGGGATTGGCATATAATCCTGATTTTCATTTCAATAAAAACTATCTTGTTTCAGAGAGCAGCAGTACAGATTTTTTGGGCTTTGACAACGGTTTAAGAAATAATCCTATTCCTGACGCGCAGCAAATCCCCTTACCACAGCAAAATGGTGCAGCCTCAAGGGTTCTCACTCAGCGTTTTGAAAAGAGGCTTGCAGCCCGCAAGGCGCAGAGCTTTATGAACTATAATTTTTCAGCGACAGCAGGGAATCAGTACGATATAGGAAATAATAAATTAGGATATCTTGCATCCGTATCCTACCGGAACGAAACTACGTACTACAACCAATATATAAACGGTCAAATTTTTCGAAAGGATGAAACTGACAAATCAAATAATGAACTGCTTCTAGATAGAGGGCAGACAGGAGCGCTAGGGAACAATAATGTTTTAATAAGTGGCTTAGTAGGACTGTCTTTTAAAACTGAAAAATCGAAATATAGACTGAATGTTTTACATATCCAAAATGGAGAATCCGAAGCTTCACAGTTTAGACAGGAAAATAAGATCATTAGTTCCAACCTTATCAAAAAAGATAATCTGATTTATACTGAAAGATCTATATCAAATGCTCTACTAACTGGAAAGCATTCCTTAGGAGAAGATAATGATTGGACTATTGAATGGAAATTATCTCCGTCGTATGCCAGAGTTTATGATAAGGATTTCAGAGTGACCCCTTTTAGAATAAGTATTGATCCAAATACGAACGAGGAAACATATACCATACAACCAAGTGAGTCTGGAGATGCATCACGGTTTTTTAGAAATCTAGATGAGAAAAGTGTATCTGGTAAGCTGGATATTACAAAAAATCATAAATTATTCAATCGAGATGCTAAATTTAGATTTGGTGGTGCCTCTACTTATAAAAAGCGTGATTTTCAGATTACCCAATTTGCTTTTCCTCTTTTGAATCTTCAATCAGCATTCTTTGCAGGTGATCCGGATCAACTACTTTTGGATCAAAATATTTATAATCCAGAAACAGGCAGCGGTGTTTATGTGCGTAGGGATTCTAATGATTCTGATTCCTTCTATTCAAATATAGAAGTGAGTTCGGGTTATCTTTCAGAAGAATTTAAGTTCACTGATTGGTTTAGTGCCATCGCCGGTTTACGTTTTGAAAAATTCGCACTTAACTACACTGGTCAAAATCAGTCTGGTGCGGTACTTAATAATGCTACTGTGATAGATAAATCTGATTTTTTTCCCTCAGCAAATTTAATATTCGACCTTAATGAGGACGGAAGTAAAAAAATAAGAACATCATTCTCTAGAACTACTGCGAGACCATCATTTAAAGAAGTTTCTCTGGCACAGATTTTTGATCCCATAAGCAGTACTTTCTTCATAGGTAACATCGATCTTAAACCTACGTATATTAATAACTTTGACCTGCGCTATGAGCAATATGGTGAGGCTGGTGATTTCTTTGCCGTGAGTGGTTTTTACAAAAGCTTCAACGATCCTATTGAGCTTTCATTTATACGTAGAGCTTACGGGCAGTACACTCCTTTGAACCTTGGTGATGCTGAGGTTTTTGGTGGGGAATTAGAAGTTAGAAAAAATCTAGGGTTTATCAATGGTTTACAAAACCTGGATTTTAATGCTAATTTTTCGATAATTGAATCCCAACAGACCTATAGTGCTGATGAACGTGCGGGTAGACTGGATAATTTACGTGAAGGTGAGACCTTGGAAGACAATCGGCAACTGCAAGGACAATCACCTTATTTACTTAATGTAGGCTTCAATTATACACTAGAGGATTCAGGCTGGAATGGCGGTTTATTTTATAATTCCCAAGGTAAAACATTACAAATAGTAGGTGCTGGTGATGTTGCCGATGTGTTTACATTACCATTCCACAGCTTAAAATTAAATATTGCAAAAGCATTCGGTAAAGAAAATAATTTTCAAATCTCCTTGAAATTTGAAAATATCTTAAATGACGATATTGAGAGTGTGTATCAATCATTTGGCACAAAAGACAGAATTTATTCTAAGTGGAATCCAGGACAGGAAATATCGCTTAGTTATAGTATAAACTTCTAAATCTGCTCTTCAAGGCTTTTTAAAACCCGGCAAATTGCTGGGTTTTTTGTGTTTAAAAGGGAGAAAACTGGATAAAATAGTAGATTTAGAATCTAGCTCTAACCGTCTAAAATCAGTAGATTCTAAATCCCTAAATAATCAAAATTTGTATTTTGTGCTTATTTTTTAGGTTATAAAATCATAAAGAAAAAATCATGGTAACCATCATAAAAAAAGGAGCAACAAAGGAAAAACCTAAGATGCTTGATAAGAGCTTGTTTAAAGTCCATTCAAACTGATTTTCAAAGGTTTGTGGTTCTGGCTAAGTATAAAAATCACAGAATATCAGGATATTCTGCGGTTTTTAGACGCCGCCACGGTTCATCCCGATAGCTATCGGGATAAATTAGAAAGGAGTCACTTCAAACAAGCTCTTAGTTTTTCCTGATGCATATTAGCCTTGAACGGTAAACGTATTTGCTTAATTCTATCACTAAATGACATTTCCTAAATGTAATCCTTGTCCGCTTTTAAGCAAGATTCTTCTGTCGGAAACATCATCTTTTCAATCTAACTTGAATAAGTCGAAGATTATTTGTGTTCACGGTGTAAGCTTTACGAACAAACTTAATATTTACTTGTAAAATTAAAAGGTCTGGACAATTTTAATTATATTTAATTTCTTAAAGAAAAAATGATGGTAACTATTATAAAAAAAGGAGATAGTAAAGAAGAAATAGAGAAAAAATTAGAAAAAATGAAAATCACTTCTAAAAAACCTTTTGAGGCACACAAGTTCTGTGGTATCATGAAAAGCGATCAGGATGCAGTAGCAATACAAAGGCGTTTACGTGATGAGTGGGAATAGAATTCTGGTTGATACTAATATTCTAA
>JBDNGW010000555.1:0-2419 GCA_041689735.1 Leeuwenhoekiella sp.
CCAACGGCAAAGACCATATCATGGGTACGAGAAAAATCAACTATTTTACGCTGGTTTGCGGTCTGTGCCTTAATAAGCTTGCCGCTTACACCGTGCACCAGTACATCACCGCTGGCCACAGATGTTTCGTATTCCTTTTTATTATCGCTGGTGAGCACGCGCTCTATTGCGTTTTCATCCAGCTTGTTATATTTTCCAAAGTGTTCGAGCAGCATGGTTATCTTGCGGTCAAATTCCTCCAATAGTTCTTCATCGCCGTAGGCCTTGATATAATTACCGCGGGCTACGATTTTAAGTTTGGGAAAATATTTTTTTATTAATTCAATGTTGACATTACGTTGCCCAAAGAAGTCCCTTGGGGTAATTTCAGAAAGCTCAATGATAAGTTCGTTCAAAAGCCGAAAGATTTTATGGTAGTAACTATTTTATTATATCTAATTTTGCTCCTAACAAATGTAACTATTTTAAATTACCTACCTTCCAAAAGTATCAACAAAACCCCAAATGGCAATTATTACCCTTACAACTGATTTTGGGCTGAAAGATCACTTTACAGGTGCGGTAAAAGGTGCCATTTTAAGTGAGCTTCCAGATGCAAGCATTGTTGATATTTCGCACAGCATTTCCCCTTTTCACATTACTGAAGCTGCTTACATTATTCAGAATGCTTATAAAAGTTTTCCTAAAGGAACGATTCATATTATAGGGATAGATTCTGAAAAACATGCCGAGAATGAACATATCGCAGTCAAACTGGACGGTCATTTTTTTATCTGTGCAAATAACGGGATCGTATCGATGATGACACGCCATATGGTGCCCGAAGAAATGGTGGAAATAAACATTCATGACCGTTTAAGTACCAATTTTACCGTACTTGATGTTTTTGTGCAAGTGGCCTGCCATATCGCCCGTGGCGGAAAACTGGGTGTAATTGGTAAAACAATTCCAGAAATTAAGGAAATTATCGGAATCATGCCCGTGATTTATAATGACGGCAAACAGATCATGGGCAATGTGATCTATGTGGATAATTATGGCAACGTAATTACTAACATTACCCGGAAATTGTTTGAAAGCGTAGCGCAAGGTCGAGATTTCAAAATTGCGGCGCGAACGGCAACATTTACTAAAATTTTCAACCGCTACAGCGAGGCCATAAATTTTAATATTGAAAAGGAAAAACGGGATGAGGACGGTAAAAAATTGGCTTTGTTCAATTCTTCCGGCTATCTGGAACTGGCCGTATACAAGAGCAATCCCAGTACAGTGGGGAGCGCCTCTACCCTATTTGGCCTAGGCTACCGGGATACGGTAAGTATTAATTTTGAATAGCAATCAACAGGAATTTTAGAACTGATTTATGCTTATAAGAATCGTAAAAATGGAGTTTAAGACTGAAAAGATAGTCGATTTTCAGGATTTATTCGAAAAGGCTGCGCCGAAAATAATGGCTTTTGACGGTTGCCATTTTGTAGAATTGTACCAGGATAAAAAATCTCCTGATATATTTTTCACCTACAGCCATTGGAAAGACGCAGAAGCGCTTGAAAACTATCGAATGAGTGACTTTTTTAAAACCACCTGGGCAAATACAAAAGTGCTTTTCAGCAATAAACCCGAAGCCTGGAGCGTTGCCAAAGTCAGTTGATCATTGCCAAACTCTGAACTCAAAACTCATAACTACTTCCCCTTTGTTCGCCATACTTAAAAAAGAAATCAAAAGTTTTTTTGCTTCTACGATCGGTTATCTGGTCATTGGAATTTTTTTGTTGATGACGGGTCTGTTTTTGTGGGTTTTTGAGGGGGAATTCAACGTTTTTGACTATGGTTATGCCGATTTAACCCCGTATTTTCAACTCTGTCCATGGATTTTCCTTTTTCTTATTCCTGCGGTAACTATGCGCAGTCTCAGCGATGAGCGGAGTGCCGGTACGCTTGAGCTGCTGCTTACCAAACCGCTTGGCGAAACCGCGCTGGTGCTCGGCAAATTTTTTGGGGCGCTACTCCTTATTATCATCGCATTGATTCCTACTCTTATATATGTGTATGCCATTGATCGCTTGGGAAATCCAATTGACAATTATGATGCAGGCGTCGTTTTGGGCTCCTATTTTGGGGTTTTATTTTTGGCAATGGTCTATACGGCGATAGGTATTTTCGCCTCTTCCCTTACCCGAAATCAGGTTGTTGCTTTTATTACCGCGGTGGTTATTTGCTTTGTTTTATATTATGGGCTCGATGCGTTGACAAGTGCTGAAATAGTGCAGCAATGGAGTTTAAGATCGCATTTTGACAGTATTTCCCGTGGTGTTTTAGATACCCGCGACCTCCTTTATTTTACAAGTTTGACCGCATTGTTTTTGCTTTTTACCGTTATCAAAGTAAAAATCACACCTTCTTAGAAGGTGGCTTTGGC
>JBDNGW010000556.1:0-2300 GCA_041689735.1 Leeuwenhoekiella sp.
GGCAAAAAACGCAGCTATAGCCTTAGCTAAAGCGAGGCTTTTTAACGAAGTTAATGCGCACCTGCCTGCCGGCAGGCAGGAAAGAACAAGTCAAAATGTATAGGTTGTTTTTGAACAAAGCCTAAATTGGTTATATCTACTCAAAGGGTAGAAATCGTCCACGAAAAAATCAAGATCGCACAAAAAAGCCAGAAACACTTTTCTCGAATGAATAGACCTAAATCCTCGATCTCAATTAAAAATGGTTCAAACTTTCTAAGAATTACCCATTGTCTTTTTCACCTTTCGGACCGTATTGATCGCCACTCCACAACGAGCAGCCACATCCCGCAGCGATTTGTCCGCTCTTAAATGCCTGACCACTTCTGGATATTTGTACAATATTTTATCCCCGGCCTCTTTTGTGCCAATTGGTCTGCCTTTCTGTTTGCCTTCTACTTCCCATGCTCTGCGTTGTCCGGAAATTGTCCGTTCGATCAGTGTTTCCCTTTCCATTCGTGCAAATTCCGCCAATAAGGTCAGCATGAACCTGGCCATTGAATTGACCTTCCCGGCAGGGGTCAATGTTTCCAGATTGTGGTTCTGGATGTACAGGGATATTCTTCTATTGGACAGTTCCTCGATTATTTCCAATACTTCCCGGGTATTCCTCCCCAATCGTGAAACTTCACTGAGGACCACTTTTTGAATTGCCCCTGTATTTGCCAGATCCATTAATTCTTTCAGCCCGGAGCGTTGGCTATTTTTTGTTGTGCCGGATAGCTTTTCGGTAATGATCGAAGCTACTTCCCAACCTTGTTCGTAGCACAACTGTTTCAGATCGTCTACCTGCCTGATGGTATCCTGCTGTTTGGTAGAGACCCGGACAAAAATCGCTGCACGGATCTTGTTTGTCGTAGTCATTGGCCAATGTGTATTAAAATAAATAATTGTAAATTAAAACAACATATCAAAATAAATGATCATTTAACGTGATACTTTTATGGATTTTTAACAGCCCGGTTCCAAAGGGGGCCGAGAATGTGAATACCACAACTATCCGAAAGTTTAGTTTTTAAAGAAGCTTGAGAATCCCTTATTTTTGGTTTGCAGACTAAAAATAAATTTTATGGGACTCTTCAAGCGCACTAAAAATACGGACACTCCTCTAATTCGCCAAATTTTAGATCTAGTTCCTTCTTGGATGCTTACTCGCTGTGCTGAAGCACATAAAAGCGACAAAGGCTGCAGTAGGTATAAGACCCTTGATCAATTTGTAGCCTTAACTTTCGGACAGCTTGACAAATGCTTCACTTTAAGCGATATTTCTACCGGTATTGGGGTGTCAGAGACATTTATATCAAGTTTGGGACTTGATCAGAGCCCTGCACGTTCTACGATGAGCGATGGTATTAAAAAAAGGGACTATAAAGTCTTTGAGTCCTTATATAACTGGCTTTTATCACATTATGGCCATATACTTTCCAAGCGACATCAATCCCACATAATCAAGGAAATTGAAGACCGAAGTATAAAACTGATAGACAGCACTATTATTAGCCTATGCCTGTCCATGTTTGATTGGGCAAAGTTTCGGACAGTAAAAGGAGGCATCAAGATACATACCTGTTGGGACGATACCATGATGATACCGGATGTGGTAAATATCACGCCAGCTAAACTTCACGACAGATATGGTCTGGAGCAACCGGTTTTTGCCAAAGGGACAATAATAGTGGAGGACAGGGCCTATTTTGATTTTCTTTTGATGCTGCAGAGAGTAAGGGCAGAGAACGTTTTTGTGGCACGTATCAAAACCAACACGGTTTTTGAGACCATCAAAGAGCTAGAGCTCCCCAATGATACAGACCAGGATATTTTAAAGGATGAAATCATAACACTTTCAAGCATCAAGGCTTTGAAAACGGGAATCAGTGATGTTCGATTACGGTTGGTACACGTTTATAGACCAGATGAAAACAAGGTTATAGAGATCATTACCAATCAATTGGATTGGACGGCCAGAACCATTGCAGACCTATACAAAAAGCGTTGGGATATCGAATTGTGTTTCAAGGCCATCAAACAAAACTTGCAGATTAAAACCTTTGTGGGCACCGGTGAAAATGCTGTGAAATCTTGGATTTACATAGCTTTGATCACATATTTACTGCTTCAACTTATTGTCAGGACTATTGCCAAGAAAAAGCACGCGTTTTCTAATTTCGTTGAAAAAACAAGAATTTGCCTCACTTTTCACCTTAGGCTTTGTTCAGAAATAAAATGTACAGAATTGGCGATGTTATTTTGTTCAGTAACGA
>JBDNGW010000557.1:0-9322 GCA_041689735.1 Leeuwenhoekiella sp.
AAAATCCTTCCATGTAAAGTCGTTATCTTTAGTTTCGGGAGCGTTTGCAGTGAGCGCATAACGCAGCACATCCTGTTGACCGGGAAA
Source organism: Leeuwenhoekiella sp. (assembly GCA_041689735.1). Taxonomy (GTDB): domain Bacteria; phylum Bacteroidota; class Bacteroidia; order Flavobacteriales; family Flavobacteriaceae; genus Leeuwenhoekiella. The sequence goes on from JBDNGW010000557.1 coordinate 88, forward strand.
ATCTTCCAGATATTCATGCAGCCAAACCGCCCAGTTTTTTGAGGTGGAAAGTTTTCGTCCTTCCAGATTTAAAAATTCATTGGCCGGCACGTTATCGGGCAAAATATAACTGCCTTCGGCCTTGAGCATACTTGGGAAAATAATGCAGTGAAAAACAATATTGTCCTTTCCTATAAAATGCACCAGTTTGGTGTCGTCCTTTTTCCAATAATCCTCCCAGTTTTTGCCTTCGCGCTCCGCCCATTCTTTAGTCGAAGAAATATAACCAATGGGCGCATCAAACCATACGTAGAGCACTTTGCCCTCGCCGCCGGGCACGGGCACGGGAATCCCCCAATCCAAATCGCGGGTCACCGCACGGGCGCGCAGTCCTTCATCGATCCAGGATTTGCACTGGCCGTAAACATTCGATTTCCAGTCTTTTTTGTGCAATTTCAGGATCCAGTTCCGAAGAAAATCCTCATAGCGATCTAGCGGTAAAAACCAGTGTTTTGTGCTCTTTAAGACCGGTTTTGCACCGGAAACAGTCGATTTTGGATTGATAAGATCGGTGGCGTTGAGTGAGGAACCGCAATTTTCACACTGGTCGCCATAAGCCTCATCGTGACCACATTTTGGACAGGTGCCCACTACAAAACGATCGGCCAGATATTGATCTGCTTCCGCGTCATAAAGTTGCTCGGTCACTTCTTCTATAAAATCGCCTTTATCGTATAATTTCTTAAAAAATTCCGAAGCGGTATCGTGGTGCACTTTCGCCGATGTGCGCGAATAATTATCAAAGGAAATCCCAAAATCCGCAAAGGAATCCTTGATCATTTTATGGTATTTATCCACCACTTCCTGTGGCGTAATCCCTTCTTTTTTTGCTTTGATACTTATCGCTACACCATGCTCATCGCTGCCGCAAATAAATGCCACATCCTGACCGGTAAGCCTCAAATAACGGGCATAAATATCAGCCGGAACATACACGCCGGCGAGGTGGCCTATGTGAATGGGGCCGTTTGTATATGGCAGTGCGGCGGTAATTGTGTAGCGTTGCGGAGTCATAATCTGAATAAATTTTGAAGTGGCAAAGATACTATTTATAGAGGGATTCTATTTTTTGTGACGGGAAGACTTTTGGACGTAGGACGTAAGACTGTTTTTTTGGATTTCTACAACTTTTCCAAAGTTTGGAACTTTGGAAAAGTTTGTTGACGTTAAGACTTTTAGAAGTAAGACATAGGACTTTTTTCTCGATATCTTAAGTCATTGCGTTTTAAGTCTTCAATCCTTTTTTTCTGAAAATCAGCAAAAATTGCACTAAAATGGCTATTTTCATAGAATTAATGACACAACATGATCACACCCCCATATTTAAATCCTGGCGATACAGTGGGCATCTTGAGTACCGCGCGCAAAGTGGATGCCGGTGACTTAAAAGATGCACTGGCATTAGTTGAAAGCTGGGGTCTTGAAGCTGTTCTTGGCGCGAGTATTGGCGCTTCCCGAAATCAGTATGCCGGTAGTGACGGCCTGCGGCGCGATGATTTACAGCGTATGCTCAACGACAATTCCATAAAAGCAATCTGGTGCGCTAAGGGCGGTTATGGAACGGTGCGGATTATTGATGCTCTTGATTTTTATAAATTCGTGAAAGATCCCAAGTGGATCGTGGGCTACAGCGATGTGACCGTACTGCACAGCCAACTCAACAAAATGGGATTTGAAACACTGCACGCCCCGATAGCAAAAGGAATTGAGGATAAAAGTGCGTTAGCGAAAAAGAGCTTGCAGGATGCACTTTTTGGCAAACCACTAAAATATAATGTAGAAGCACATCCTTTGAACCGAATGGGAACCGCGACCGGCGAAATGGCAGGCGGGAATATCTCAATTCTATATTCGCTCTGCGGAAGTAGTTCAGCCATTACAACGGAAGGGAAAATCCTGTTTATTGAAGATCTGGATGAGTATCTTTATCATATGGATCGCATGATGATGAACCTAAAACGTAACGGTTTGCTAAAAAACCTTAGCGGATTAGTAGTCGGCGGACTCACAAAAATGCGTGATAACAGCGTTCTTTTTGGTAAAAATGCCGAGAAAATAGTGTTTGACGCGGTCGCGGAATATGATTTTCCAGTCTGTTTTGATTTTCCGGCGGGTCATTTGGATGATAACCGCGCCCTGATTTTGGGCCGAAAAGCCATGCTGGATGTTTCGGAAAATAGGGTTAAATTGACTTTTGCTGAAGTTTAGTTAGGAGGATTTATAAGTTGTAATGAAAGTCACGACCTGCAAGGCGCTGTGCTGAGCCTGTGGAAGTGTATTTCCGCTTTTTCAGCGGATTCCTTGTAGGTCTAATCTGGAACCTAAGTAGACCTACAAGGAGGCTTCCTTCGTCAGCAACACCTTGCAGGTCGGCGCACTTAAGCAAGCAGGCATCTTGCAGGTCGCAAAAAAACCAAAACTATGAACCACAACGAACTTGGAAAATGGGGAGAGGCCCTTGCAGCTAATTATCTGGCCAAAAACGGTTACGAAATCCTACAGCGCAATTGGTTTTTCGACAAAGCGGAACTGGATATAATCGCCCAAAAAGGCGAAATATTGGTCATTTGTGAAGTAAAAACGCGCAATTCCGACTTTTTCGGGGATCCGCAGGATTTTGTCACTCCAGCTAAAATCAAACATCTTGTCAAAGCGGCCAATGAATATATTGTTTCCAACGATCTGGATGTGGAAGCCCGTTTTGATATTATCGCTATTTTAAAGAATAGAAATCAAGAAAAATTGGAGCATTTTGAGGACGCCTTTTATCATTTTTGATTGAAGTGCAAATTAAAGACCTAACAGGTTTTGAAAACCTGTTAGGTCTGATTTCATAGGTTGTCAGGTCTACCCTCCTTCGGAAGGGCCGGGGAGGACTTACTCCGCATTTTCCGCCACTTGTTGAACTTGTCTCAGCGGCCCTAAAACTTTCAACGCTTTGTTTACCGAAGTAATCCCGGGTACGCTGAGCATCAACCGTAGTCCGCTTCTTGTTTTCTTTTCCCTGAGTGTGACTTGGTGGGCGTGCGTCTGTACAAATTGGAGTACGCGTGAAAACCCAGTGCTTTGATAAAAAGCAGATTGTTGATCTGCAATAAAAAAGCCCAGCAGTGTACCTTTTTTCATGGAGATCTTTTCGATGCCCGAAGCGGTGGCAATCCATTTTATACGTACCGAATTAAGCAGATCTTCTGCCTGCGGTGGCAATTCCCCAAACCGATCGATCAGTTTTGACTGAAAACCGGCCAGTTCCATTTCGTTTTTAAGATCGTTGAGTTCCGTATATAATTTTAAGCGCTCCGAGATATTATTGATGTAATCATCGGGAAAGAGCAGCGAGAAATCGGTGTCGATGACCATATCTTTGACATACTCTTTATTGTCAGCTTTATTTTCCTCTTCATATAAATCTGCAAACTCGTGCTCTTTGAGTTCGTCAATGGCTTCGTTAAGGATCTTTTGATAGGTATCAAAACCTATTTCATTGATAAAACCACTCTGCTCGCCGCCCAGCAGATCGCCGGCACCACGTATTTCTAGATCTTTCATGGCAATGTTAAAACCACTTCCCAAACTGGAAAACTGTTCCAGCGCGGTCATACGCTTACGCGCTTCGTCAGTCACTGCCGAAAGCGGCGGGGTGATAAAATAACAAAAAGCCTTTTTATTGCTTCGGCCTACCCTACCGCGCATCTGGTGCAGGTCTGACAAGCCAAAATTATTGGCATTATTGACAAAAATCGTGTTGGCATTTGGCACATCGAGTCCGCTTTCCACAATTGTGGTAGAAACAAGCACGTCAAATTCGCCGTTCATGAATTTAAGCATGAGCGTTTCCAGCTTTTTACCTTCCATTTGACCGTGTCCAATACCTATTTTAGCATCAGGAACGAGCCGTTGAATCATACCGGCAACTTCCTTGATGTTTTCAATTCGGTTATGGATGAAAAATACCTGACCACCACGCTGAATTTCATAGGAAACCGCATCGCGAATAGTTTCTTCGGCAAACCGTACCACGTGCGTTTCAATAGGATAACGGTTGGGCGGGGCGGTGGTAATCGTGCTCAGGTCTCGCGCGGCCATAAGGCTGAATTGCAATGTACGCGGTATGGGTGTCGCGGTAAGTGTGAGCGTATCCACATTCTCGCTGATAGTCTTTAGCTTGTCTTTTACAGCTACGCCAAATTTTTGTTCCTCATCCACAACGAGCAGGCCAAGATCCTTGAATTTCACGTTCTTGCTGGTGAGCTGGTGGGTGCCGATGATAATATCCACTTTTCCGGATTCCAGATCTGCCAGAGTTTCGCGTTTTTCTTTCGCGGTGCGGAAACGGTTCAGATAATCCACCCGGATCGGGAAATCCTTGAGGCGCTCCTCAAAAGTCTGGTGGTGCTGAAACGCAAGAATAGTCGTGGGAACAAGTATGGCGACCTGTTTTCCATTGTCCACCGCTTTAAAGGCGGCGCGAATGGCCACTTCGGTCTTGCCAAAGCCCACATCACCACAAACAAGTCGATCCATGGGGCGTTCACTTTCCATATCTGTTTTTATCGCTTCGGTAGCGCTGGTCTGGTCTGGCGTGTCCTCATAGATAAAACTCGCTTCGAGTTCGTGCTGCATATGTGTATCTGGGCCAAAGGCATGCCCCTTTTGCAGCTTCCGTTTTGCATAGAGTTTAATCAGGTTAAAAGCAATCTCCTTAACCTTGGTCTTGGTTTTCTGTTTGAGTTTTTTCCAAGCGTTGCTACCCAATTTATAGATCTGCGGCGGTTTTCCGTCTTTCCCGTTAAATTTTGTGATCTTATGCAGCGAGTGAATACTGAGATATAATATATCGCGTTCGCCATAAATAAGCTTGATCGCTTCCTGCATTTTTCCTTCAACATCAATTTTCTGAAGCCCACCAAATTTTCCGATCCCGTGATCAATGTGGGTGACATAATCGCCCATTTGTAAACTGGTAAGTTCTTTAAGCGTGATGGCCTGTTTTTTTGCGTAGCCATCTTTGAGATTGAATTTATGATAGCGCTCAAAAATTTGATGATCTGTGTAGCAAGCTATTTTGAGATCATCGTCAATAAAACCGCGGTACAACGGTAAAATGACCGTTTCGTACTGCGACACCTGCTGCTGGGCATCATCAAAAATATCGTGAAAACGCTTGGCCTGCTGCTCGCTGACGCAAAAAATATAGTTGCGGTAGCCCTTATCAGCATTCTCGTTTAGGTTTTCAATAAGCAGGTCAAATTGCTTGTTGAAAGAAGGCTGCGGCTGCTGGTTAAAATTGATTTCCGGCGTAGCCGAAGTACTGTTCCGATTTATGGTGGAGTTCCCCAGTTCTACGAGTGTAAAATCAAGTAATTTCCGCGTGATCTGTTTGGAGCCGCAAAATAATTCTTCCGGAGAACTGTGCTTGATTTCCCCTGATAATTTGGCAAAAGCTTCTTTCGCTTTCTCGAAATTAGTATCTATGCGGGTTACCAACTGTTCCAGGCTTTGCGTAAAAACCACAGTGTCTTCAGAAATATACTTGAGAAAACTCTCGCGGGTTTCCTGAATGTGCTTGTCTTCTACATTGGGCATTACCGAAATCTTCTTTTGCTGCCCGGTGGAAAGCTGTGTTTCCACATCAAAAGTACGGATGCTGTCTACTTCGTCGCCAAAAAATTCAATGCGGTACGGCTCGTCGTGCGAAAAAGAAAACACGTCAATAATCCCACCACGTACCGAAAATTCGCCCGGTTCAGTGACAAAATCCACCCGTTTGAATTTGTATTCAAAGAGCATTTCGTTAACAAAATCAAGCGATAATTTGTCATTAACGCTGACTTTTAAAGTGCTTTTGTCCAGTTCTTTCCGTGTGACCACTTTTTCAAGGAGCGCATCGGGATAGGTAACAATGAGCGCGGGTTTTTTACGGGAATTTATACGGTTGAGCACTTCCGCGCGCAGCAGTACATTGGCATTATCGGTCTCTTCTATTTGGTACGGGCGGCGGTAACTTCCAGGATAGAAAAGTACGTTTTCTTTCTTGTTTTTACCAGAATTGACTAGATTTTCAAGATCATTAAGGTAATACGCGGCCTCCTCTTTATCGGTCAAAATAACCAAAAACGGCTTATCCGCAGCTTTAAAACTTTCCGCCAAGGCGAAAGAAAGTGCAGAGCCTATAAGTCCGTTAATGGCCAACCGTTGTTGTGGCTGGGCAATAAATGTTTGCAGATCCTGCAATTGCGGGAGCTGTGCGAAGTGTTGATTAATTTTGGTTTTACCCATGCGGCTGCAAAGATAATATTACATTTTGGCTTATGCCAAGCAGAAATATTTTTTTATCATTTTGCTAACACCTTTACCCAATCCACTTGGGATCTGTTTAGAAATAACCTGCCCATTTCTATGGGTTCTTTTGCCCAGCAACTGCGCCTGCCTTTGCCGGTAGGCAGGTTGAAAATACTCGCCATAGCTACGGCTATGTCTGCGTTTTTCGCCTTATTGATGAACAAAATAACTGCCTATAATTCGGTCACTTTATTTCTGAACAGATCCTTGGCTATTTTTAGTCAAAAATGCAGAATTAATCAAAATCAGTCATTTCAATTCAGGAAGGTTAGGAGGGAGATGAAAAAATTAAGCAACCTCCACACATAATTTTCCTGGCTCGGATCACGGTAGGAATCAACGTATTTATTGACGGACACATTCGTATTCCCAATCTCCGTGCTTTTGTAGATCATCTTGTGGCATGATTTCAAGGTGCGTTCTTACCAGAATATTTTGTTTTTGGTTTCGCATATGCGCTTCCATTTATTGGATCTATTATAGGTTTAATGCTGATTTTAGGTCTAAAAACCCGATTTTTTCCGCTGTTAAGACGATTATTGCGGTTCTCATTTTTGGTTTTAGCGTTAGGAAAGACTGGTTGGGTGTGGAATAACAAATCATCCATATAATTTTCTTTTTGTGGCTTTGTTTAAAAATATATAAAAAGTTTTCCGCCGAAGTTTATGCTGAGCATGGTCGAAGTGCGGAAATGAAAAATAAAAATATGGCAGTTGAAGAATATGATGTTTTCGTAATAGGAACCGGCTCTGCCGGAAAAAAAGTGGCTATGGCCGCCGTAGGAGCGGGGATGCGAGTCGCCATTGCAGACAATCGTGAGTATGGAGGAACCTGTGCCAATCGTGGTTGTGACCCCAAAAAAGTACTTGTGGGAATTACTGAAACGCTGGAGCGTGCAAGTGATCTTCACGGGAAAGGGATCTGTGATATGCCAAAGGTAAACTGGGAAGACCTTATGGCCTTTAAGAAAACCTTTGTAGATCCCGTGCCCTTTGCCACGGAGCGCGACCTGAAAAAAGCGGGCATAAAAATGTACCACCAGTCGCCCATGTTTCTGGATGAAAATACGCTTAGCGTTGAAGGGAAAACGGTCAAGGCCAAAAAAATTGTCATTGCAACCGGCAACGTCCCGATGGAACTTGAAATCCCGGGTCGGGATCATGCGCTTATCAGTGATGATTTTCTCAACTTACCCGAGCTTCCAGAAAGTATGATATTTATAGGTGCCGGTTACATTGGGATGGAATTTGCCCATATTGCGGTGCGCTGCGGCGTGAAAGTAACGGTCATAGAATCTTCTGACCAGATTTTATCTGGTTTTGATACGAAATTGGTAAATTATCTTCAAGAAAATTCTGAAGGTGTCGGTATTAAATTTCTTTTAAATGCCAAGGTCAACGAAATCGGAAAACTTCAGGAAAACTTCCGCGTAAGCGCAAATCAAGAAGGTAAAGAGGTGGAAGCTACAGCAGAAATGGTCTTTAACACCGCTGGCCGCGTTCCTGCCGTTGCAGAACTAGATCTGGAAAAAGGAAATGTAGCTTTTGGAAAAAAAGGGATCAGCGTAAATAAATTTTTACAGAGTACCACAAACCCCAGCGTTTATGCCTGCGGTGATGTTTCTGATAGTGGCAGTTTACCACTTACGCCGCTTTCTTCTCAGGAAGGGCGGGTCGTGGCCAAAAACATTACCAAGGGCAATCATTTGGAGTTTGATATTCCGATCACGCCTTCAGTTGTTTTTACACAGCCCCAAATGGCTTCCGTAGGTTTAAATGAAAAGGAAGCACGTGAAAAAGGCTACGACTTTGTGGTTAAAGAACAGAATGTGCCAGATTGGTACAATTCTAAACGTATGAACCAGAATTGCTATGCCTTTAAAACCCTGGTCGATAAAAAAACCGATCTTATACTTGGCGCGCATCTTTTAAGTTGGGACGCCGGCGAGACCATTAACCTGTTTGTTCTCGCGATGTGCGGTAAACTGGACACGCATACCATAAAAAGCATGGCATTTACCTATCCTAGCTGGGGAAGCGATATTAAGGCTATGATTTAAACGGTTGATAGTAGATCTTCGAGCTTGTTTGAATCTACCGTCGCGCACTTGAACGGACACTCGGTTTCCACGATTTCACTTCGAGTTTTTTTTAATTGCAGCGAGAGCGGAAATTAAAAAAGTATCGAGAAGCGTTATTAGTTGAAATTTTCTTTTGAGATTTTGATAAATGTTCTCGATAGACGTTCCTACCGTCTTGCAGTCTAACTGACACTCGGTTTCCGAGATGTCATTTCGAGTGTTTTTAATTACAGCGAGAGCGGAAATTAAAAAAGTATCGAGAAGCATTATTAGTTGAAATTTTCTTTTGAGATTTTGATAGAAAGGTTCTTGACCTGCCTAGGCGGCAGTCAGGTACACGCTCCTACCGTCTTGCACTCGAACTGACACTGGGTTTCCGCAATGTCACTTCGAGTGTTTTTAATTGCAGCGAGAGCGGAAATTAAAAAAGTATCGAGAAGCATTATTAGTTGAAATTTTCTTTTGAGATTGTGATAAATGTTCTCGATAGACGTTCCTACCGTCTTGCAGTCTAACTGACACTCGGTTTCCGAGATGTCATTTCGAGTGTTTTTAATTACAGCGAGAGCGGAAATTAAAAAAGTATCGAGAAGCATTATTAGTTGAAATTATCTTTTGAGATTGTGATAGAAAGGTTCTCGACCTGCCTAGGCGGCAGTCAGGTACACGCTCCTACCGTCGCGCACTCGAACTGACACTGGGTTTCCGCAATGTCACTTCGAGTGTTTTTAATTGCAGCGAGAGCCAAAATTTAAAAAAGTATCGAGAAGCGTT
>JBDNGW010000558.1:0-9444 GCA_041689735.1 Leeuwenhoekiella sp.
AAAAAAAGCTGGCATTGACTTAATTCATAAAAATAAACTCGATTGGTGATAAACCAAGCTCATTTATTCGAAAACAGACCTGCGAATTTTTTGAAAATTACGCGAAATTATTCAAAAGCTTAGTTTTCTGGCGGGCACTATCTACAAAACATAAATTTAACGCAGGGCAATCAAACCTACGACCAGCCACAGGAAGTACAGGCGAGCGACTTTCTAAATTCAGGAAACTGGTCGCGTACTGCAAGTCAGCTTACGATAGATAATGGCGTCCTAAACCAGGAAATCACTATTTTAAAACTGGACGAAACGGTACTGCAACTTCAACTTACAATTACGCAAGAACAAACCATTCAGGATATTCCCGCGATAATTACCGGTACTGTAACGCTTAGTTTTCAGTAGGCAGTCTCAGTCGCAGTGGGCAGTCATATTGGGCAGTAGCAGTATTCAGTTAGCTTACAGTCTTTACTTTTCATCTCTTTTCTTTACTCTTTTTTCTTAACTCTCAACTTTTCTTTTTTTATTGCTGATTGTTAATTGCTAATTGCTCCTGAATATGATCTTTCGAAGCCGTAGTTTCAGTGGGTAGTCGCAGTTTTCAGTCTCAGTTCTCAGTGAGCAGTCGCAGTGGGCGGTCAAAGTCTTCAGTTGCAGTAGGCAGTTACAGTTCTCAATTAACTGTTGCAGCTTTCACTTTTCATTTTATCTCTCTATCTCTTTTCTTTACTTTCTTTTCTCTAATCTCTATTCTCTTTTTTCTCCTTTTCTCTGCTCTCTTTTTCCACTCTGAACTCCAAACTCATAACTCTCTACTCTCCCACCGTCTTTCCTTTTTTTATTATCTGAGAAGCGCACTTTGGCCCTGTTGACCAAGTAGAACATAACCGGTACAATGATAAGCGTTAAGAACGTTGCGAATACAAGACCGAAAATTACTGTCCAGGCCAGCGGGCCCCAGAAAATAACGTTATCACCGCCTATATAAACACCCGGTGCATAATCTGTAAATAGCCTAAAAAAGTCAATATTCAATCCCACTGCCAGCGGAATTAGCCCTAAAACGGTAGTGATCGCCGTTAATAACACTGGGCGCAGGCGTGATTTTCCGCCGGCTACAATTGTGGAAAAATACTGCTCCCGTGTTAGCAGTTCTTCATCTTCAAGCCCTAGTTCTTCTTTTTTACGATCTATAAGTATTTGCGTGTAATCTATAAGTACAATGGCGTTGTTCACCACAATACCAGCAAGGGAGATAATACCCATCATGGTCATGATTATGACAAAGTCCATATTAAAGATAATAAGACCAAGAAATACACCAACAAGGCTTAAAACCACCGCCATAAGGATAATAATGGGTTTAGAAAGTGAGTTGAACTGCGCCACTAGGATGAGCAAAATAGATCCCATTGCAATACCCAGTGCCAAAAGCAGAAAACTCAAGTTTTCGGCCTGCTTTTCCTGTTCGCCGGTAAAGGCATAACTGATTCCTTCGGGCAGGTCATAACCGTTGAGTTCCTGTTTGAGCTGGGTTACGATTTCGGTGGGGTTATAGCCTTGCAGCACATTGGAATAAACGGTGATCACGCGCTTGAGATCTTTTCGTTTGATCGAACTAAAAGCCGACGACGATTTCCTGTCTACCAGTGCCGCAATCGGCACTTGTACAATTTTCCCTTCGTTGTCACGGAAGGTTACCGGCTGGTTGAAAAGTACATTTTCATCATAGCGGTTTTCAGCGTTAAAACGCACGTTGATCTCATAATCATCATCCCCTTCTTTATAGGTGGAAATTTCTTCCCCATAGACGGACCGGCGCAACGTCTGCCCCACCTGACTGGTAGTAATACCCAGCTGGCCAGCTTTCTCCCGGTTTACGGTCACCCCAAGTTCTGCCTTTGATTTGTTTACATCTATTTTAAGTTCTTCAATGCCATCTACCCCGAGATCTTCAATAGAACCGCGCATTTTTTCTGCGGCTACGAGCATCTGCTCATAATTGTCCCCTTTCAGTTCGATATTAATGGGGTATCCAGTAGGTGGACCTGCGGCGTTTTTCTCAACAATTACCGATGCCCCCGGAAAACCTTTTACAGCATTTCTTACTTCAGAGAGAACCTGGCTGCTTTTCACACCGCGGCGCAGTTTAAAATCACGCATAGAAAGCGTCACTTTACCCTTTTGGGGCATCTCATTGCTCTGACCGCCATCAGTCTGTGGATTACCGGAGCCCTGCCCTACCTGGCTAATGGCACTTTCTACCATATAGTTATAGCCGTCCTCCACTTCGTATTTCTTGATCACGTCTACAATGCGCTGTTCGATTTTTTTGGTAAGTGCGTTTGTTTTTTCGATTGCGGTACCTTCGGGATATTCTATATAGGTAATGATCTGGTTGGGTTCGTTTTCCGGAAAGAACAACACTTTGGGTTGTACAATGCCAATAAGTATAAAGGAAAATACCAGCATGATCAATGTCCCAAAAAAGAATACATACGCTTTTCTTCCGCGTAGCGCATATTTTAAGAAACGTCCATAAAATTCCTCTAGTTTTTTTAAGGATTTAAACTGAAAGTAGCGCACCGCCCCGGCCAGAAAATATTTATAGCACCAGAGTAAAATGGCAAACAGCAACAATAAATTACCTAAGCCTCTAAAACCGGCAATATCAAGCACAAAACCGGCTATTAGCATGATAATTCCCAGCCCAGCCAGAATGAGGCTGTTGCGAATCAATTTTTTCTTTGAAAGGGCTTCCTCTTCGGTTTTCATGAACTGCGAGGTGAGCATCGAGTTGATAATAAGCGCTACAAAAAGCGACGAGCTGAGCACCACCGAGAGCGTAATAGGAAAATAGACCATAAACTTACCTATTGTCCCAGGCCATAATCCCAGCGGAAAAAATGCGGCGAGGGTCGTAGCCGTTGAAGCAATAATAGGCCAGGCAATCTCGCCCATCCCCTGCTTGGCTGCTTTTACCCTCGTCATTCCCTGATCCATTAGTGAATAGACGTTTTCTACCACTACGATCCCATTATCCACAAGCATCCCCAAGCCCATGACCAGACCAAAAAGCACCATTGTATTTAAGGTTATTCCAAAAGCAGAAAGTATGGTGAGCGACATAAACATGGAAAGCGGAATGGCAAATCCCACAAAAAGCGCGTTGCGGAAGCCCAAAAAGAACATGAGCACGATCACAACGAGAATAACCCCAAAAATAATATTATTGACCAGGTCTTCGACCTGGTTTGCCGTTTTGATACTCTGGTCATTGGTCAAGGAAATGTTCAGCGATTCTGGGTAATAATTTTCCTTTTCCTGCGCCACGATCTCCTTAATCTGCTCTACGGCCTCGATCATGTTTTTACCGGCACGTTTTTTAACATCAAGCATAACTACGGGTTGGCCGTATTCTCGCGCGAACGTAGTGGCATCTTTCTCCCTGAAGTTAATGGTTGCAATATCCTTGAGAAAAATATTGCCGCCGTCGCGTTTTACGACCACGTTGCGCAGCTCATTGGGATTGTCTATCTCGCCAAGTACACGTATATTTTTGCGCTGGCCATTTACGATCACATTTCCTGCCGAAATAGTATTGTTTTCCGCCCGAACGGCGTTTACAATATTGTCAAAACTAACCTTTGAAGCGGTCATTTTATAAATATCCACAGCGATCTCGACTTCCATATTTTCTGCCCCGCGGATAGTGGCTTCCTTGATCTGCGGAAGCAATTCTATCTTTTCCTGCAGGTGTTCGGCATAATCTTTTAATTGCTGTACTTGAAAATCCCCGGTAAAGTTGATATTGAGAATGGGCATTTCCTCAGAAATATTGAGGTCAAAAATATTCGGCTCCACTTTAGCGCCATTATCGAGTGTGGGCCAAGTGGTTTCTGCCTTGACCAGATCAACTTTGTCCTTAACCTTTGTTTTGGCAAGATCAACATCAACATCTTCCTCAAACTCAACAATGATCATGGAATAATCCTGAAAAGTGGTAGAGGAAATCTCCTTGACACCGCCTATATCATTGAACTCTTCTTCAAGCGGTTCGGTTATGAACTTCTCAACATCCTCGGCCGCGTTGCCCGGATTTATGGAACTCACATAGATTTTGGTCTCTATAACTTCAGGAAAAGATTCCCGAGGCATGTAGTAATAGGAAACGATACCACTCAACAGTATGATTGCCGTAATAACATATACGGTCATCTTGTTGTCTATTGCCCATGAGGAAATACCGAATTCTTTGTAGTTGTTTTTAGCCATCTTCTCTTAATTCTTGTTCTGGTTTGCCGCTTTTATGGCTACTTGCTGGCCATCTCGCAGCGCGCGTGCGCCGTCTAGAATAATGGATTGCCCTGCATCTAGTCCACTAATGATCTCTACCTGATTATTATAACTATAACCCTGACCAAGCGCTACCTGTTTGGCAATACCCGTGCTGTCCGTTTTGGGTTCATAAATGTAGGCGATTCCATTGCCCTCTGCATTTTGCTGTATAACGTTTGCTGGCACCGCAACCGCATTTTGCGCTGTATAATCATTGATTTTAACGGTGGCGATAAGGTTAGGTTTTACTGCGTTATCTGGATTGGGGATTGTTATTTTTACATCAAAGGTTCTATTATCTGGATTTATAAAGTTACCCACCTGCCTTATCTTGCTTTCATACTCCTTACCCAGCGAACCTAATCCTACAATCACTTCGGTACCTTCTTGTACCTTTCCCAAAAATGCCTCGGGCACGGAAGCATTTACATACATATCATCAAGGTTTACAAGCCTCAGGATTTGCGTTTGCCCTGGGCTTACCACCGCACCCTGATCTGTAATAATATTATCCACCACTCCCGAAAATGGCGCTGTAATAATGGTTTTACCTATCTGCGTGCTTAATTGATCTGTTGCCGCTTGCGTTGCTTCATAATTTGTTTTTGCCTCCAGATAACTCATTTCTGAGCCAATTTTTTGATCCCAGAGCCGTTTTTGACGCTCATATGTCGTTTTGGCCAGTGTAGTCTGAGATTTCTGGCGTGCCAGTTCGCTGCTCAATCCGCCGTCATCTATTCTTGCCAGGCGCTGCCCTTTGCGAACCTGCTCTCCGTCTTTGACATATATTTGGGTCAAAATGCCCGAAAATTCGGGATAAATAATGATATTTTTATCGGTCTGTACATTTCCCTGTACCTCTATATAATGTTTGAAAAGGGTATCTTTTAACACAGAAACGCTCACTAGTGTACTGCGCTTTACGGGATCTTTTTTGGCTATTTCCACGTTGAGACGGTCCATCTTCTGCTTGAGTTCACTTTGTTGTACGGCGAGTTCATTCTTTTTCGCTTTGAGCTGGGCCAGATTCCCTTCATCGATGACAGCGTCCACCGAGTCTGATTTTCCGCCGCAGGCGATGAGCATACTTCCTATGAACAGTATTTTTAAAAATTGTTTCATAACAAATTCAGGATTTAATTTTTGGTGTTTTCGGGTTGGTATTTTCTGGTATCCAGTACTTTTTCAAGCGCCGCTTTATTGGTGATCACCTCAAGCATGGACTTTAAATAGTTTTGCTGTGACTGAAAAAGCTGCTGCTGCGCCTCGCTGAGTTCAAAACTTGTGGCGATGCCCTCAAAAAATTTAATCTGATTTTTCTTTTCGATACGTTGGGCGAGATCAAGGTTTTTTTGATTTGTGGAAAAGTTATCCAGGCTAAATTGATAATTGTTCCGTGCCTTGGCGATATTAAGTTTTACCTGGTTGCTCGTTTCTTCGAGGTCAACAAGTCGTTGTTGGTAAGCCAATTCCTTTTGTGAGGTGCGTGCGCCTCGCAGACCACTGCTGAATATAGGCACATTGAGCGAAAAACCTAAAATGGACTGGTCATAATATCGTTGATCGCCATTAAGAAAGGTGAAATTATTGCCGTTTGCCTGTACACCATAATTGACGAAGGCGGTAAGTGTGGGAAGTGCCTTGCTTTTCTCAAGTTTGACCAGAACCTCAGCAAGGTTTGCTTGATCCTGGGCGATACGGTAATCTATATTTTCTTCGGTTGCGATCTGCTTGTTCAGCAATTGAAGATCGTAAAAGGTTGTGGCAAGAACGTCCAGGTCATCGGTCACCGCGATTTTGTTCTCTAGCGGAAGGCCCACGCTCAACTTCAACATATCATAGGCGATCGCGAGTTGGCGTACCGTATTGTTAAGATCTGTCTCAAGACCCAAATAGGTTATTTTAAGCTGCTCTACATCTTCTTCTTCGGTGAGGCCATTCTCGAATATCTTTTCGGTATCACTCAGGTTTTTTTCTACCGTATTCAGGTTGTCCCGTAATATCATCAAGCTTTCTTCGGCAAGAAGCACATTGGCGTAGGCAGAAGTGATGGCCTCTTTAATCTCCAGATCGGTCTTTACCTTTGCATTTTCCGAAATTTGGAGCAGGGTCCTGGCTGACTGTATCCCCACAAAATAGGAACCGTCAAAAATGAGCTGGTTCCACGTGGCATTTGCGACCACATTTTGTTTGGGACTGAACTGAACGGGAACAAATTCCCCGGCAGGGGCATTACTATCAAAAAACTGTGCCGGAATGAAGGAAACCTGATTGATGAGCTGGTTCTGGTAGCTAACCTCTGCACCTATCTGCGGCAATCCCTGGGCAATGATCTCCCATTTTTGCTTCAGTGCAATATTGACATCAATAGTTGCATTACGCACCGAATAATTGTTCTTTAGACCATATACAATAGCTTCTTGTAGGCTGAAACGGTAGGTTTGTGGCACAATGCTATCTTGAGCAAAAGCACCTTTACAAATGCAAAAACCTATCATTACAAGGACAAAATATCTCATAGATTGTGATTAACGTTTATTAATTGAAGTAAAATCTCCCTCCCTTTTGAAGTAACGATCCCGCGCAGATGATATTCTAAATAGTGCTCATGAAGTGCTGCCGGCGGAAATTCTATAGTCGAAAAAACCGAAACATCCTTAATACCGGTTATCCCAATAAAATAGATGCGGGAAACAAAATTGACATCTAGATTCTTCCGGAAAAGCTCTTGCTCTATTCCACGCGATAGATTGACACAGACACAATCCTGCATATAACTATATTGCTTTAACTGAATCGCTTTGTAAATTTTAGGATAATATTTTTGTAATTGTTGTACTGGCGACGATTTTTCCCCCTTTAGATGTTGTAAAACGTACTTTTTAATATCATAAAGTTCCTCAATGGGATTTTTATTTTCTTTTATAATTGCATCTACCCCGTCAAAAATCTGATGGAGAATGGAAAAGCTTACCTCCTGCACCAGTTCGGTTTTATGATCATAATGCTCATAAATGGTCTTTTTTGATATTCCCATTTCATGGGCAAGATCATCCATGGTGACGCTTTTAAACCCCAGGTTCAAAAAAAGATCTGTCGCTACCTTTAAAATATCATCTTTCATGAGGCCGCAAATATACTTAAGGAAACTTTAAAAACAATATAAGTTTCCCCGGTATTTATTGAATTTAACATTTAATTAATCCATATTAATTTACCCTAATAAAAAGAAGCTGGCAAGCCCGAATGAAGGCAGTATCTAACCTTAATACTTTATTTTTACCGAAAATTGTTTCATGCGTACCATAGACCAGTATACAGATCTTTTTACACAGTACCTCAATAAGCAGATTGTTGCCCAAGAGCCCCTAAACCTTTATGAACCCATATGTTATATTTTACAATTAGGCGGTAAACGTTTGCGCCCGGTACTTACCCTGCTCGCAGCAGAGCTTTTTGAAACTTCATACACCAGGGCGCTGGACGCAGCACTGGCAGTGGAGGTTTTTCACAATTTCTCGCTTGTGCATGATGATATTATGGACGCTGCGCCGCTGCGCCGTGGTGAAGAGACCGTACATGAAAAATGGGATATTAACACTGGTATACTTTCGGGTGATGCCATGCTCATCAATGCCTACCAGCTTTTTGAAAATTATGAGGGCGAAACCTTCCGGGAACTGGCCAAATTATTTACCCAGACCGCCATACGGGTTTGCGAGGGCCAGCAATATGATGTTGATTTTGAAACACGCGATGATGTCACCCTTGCGGAATATCTAAAAATGATTGAATTTAAAACGGCCGTTCTAGTTGGCGCTTCGCTAAAAATGGGCGCGATTGTGGCCGGTGCGCCTTTAGGCTGTTGCGAGAATATCTACGCCTTTGGCCGTGATCTTGGCATCGCTTTTCAGTTGCAGGATGATTATCTGGACGTTTTTGGCGATCCCGAAAGTTTTGGAAAACAAGTAGGTGGCGATATCATAGAAAACAAGAAAACCTTTTTATACCTTACCGCCATAGCAAAACTGGAGCCTGAAATGTCACAACAGCTTCATCATCTTTTTAGTATAGATCCGAAAAATCCATCGGAAAAAATAAATACCGTAAAACAATTTTTTAAAGATTCTGGCGCGGCAGAAGCCACCCAAAAGCAAATTGCACTTTACACCCAGCATGCTTTTGAGAAACTTGAAAAAATAGAGGTCTCCAATGAAAAAAAACAGGTTTTGCGCGATCTTGGAAAAAGCTTGATAAACCGTAAAGTTTAGCCGTTAACCGTTAAATGCAGCACTATATTTTGTCCTCAAACTTAGAAATACGAACCATTCTTCAAAAAGCTGTGGAGCAGGGACTTTTTAATGGACTTTTAAAACAGCTGAATAAAGATTTTTTACGTGCTGGGCTTGAACCAGATTTAGATCTTGGCAACACTGTAAATTCGGTGAGCCGCAATATCGTGGCCACAGTATATGCACTTATAATTTCAGATTTTGAGCGTTATCTCAGTTTGCTATATATTATCGATATTGACGAGAACGTGGTCAAGGCCATACCCGTACAACGTGTAGATGAACTTGCCCATGATATTAGCATGCTCATAGTACAAAGGGAATTAAAAAAAGTAAGCCTTAAAAATAGATTTTAAGAAAAGGCTCGGAGTATTAGCATATACGCAGTCTTTAGCCTTAGAACATATAATAACAATCCAATGAATATTGAGCCGGTTGCAGTTCCAAGACTGAAAAAATCGCGGTGCAACGTAATTGCATTGACAGGTCTGGATTATAGCAGGTGATTTCCTGATAATATAAAATTCTTAAAGCGCTACTGAAAAGTGTATATCGCAGTACGGGTTTACCATTGTGATAAGACTCCTGCACACAACGGTGGCATTAATAAAAATTAACCATTATCTCGCAAAGGATCTGTTCAGAAATAAAGTGACCGAATAATAGGCAGTTATTTTGTTCATCAACAAGGCGAAAAATGCAGACATAGCCGTAGCTATGGCGAGTATTTTCAACGCAGTTGCTGGGCAAAAGAACCCATAGAAATGGGCAGGTTATTTCTAAACAGATCCAAAATATAACACCTGACCTAAAAGAA
>JBDNGW010000559.1:0-3456 GCA_041689735.1 Leeuwenhoekiella sp.
AACTTATAAAAGCAGTATTAAGGGTTAAAAAATGCCTGCCGGAATATTTATAGGTCGCTCCGCCTTTTATTCCGTAAGGTGTGAACGATAATCTATCACTTTTTCCTTGAGAATCTTCAGGATAACTTCCGTTTTTAAACAAACCGTTACGCTGATACGTTGTGTTTCCGCCGCTGGCGGAAAGAAAAAAATCAAACCGATTATAGTTAAATTGCGCCTGTATAAAAGCATCGGCCCGCACCGCGTCGATCTCAAAATTATACTTAATGATTTCATCTTCGCCCACCGTACGGTCAGGATTGTTGAGATCACTCTGTGCAGCATCGCCAGCGTTAAACGTGTCAATATCTAAGTATGTTGTCGCTCCCAGCAGATCAAGCGTATTGGCATAATTATGCGAATTGAGGCTTGTAAAATTCACCGAAGCATTCAGGTCAATATGATCGTTAATTTTGGCGCTTAAAATACTGTTTGCCGAAAATTGCTTGTCATCCACGCGGTCTTCATATAGATAATACCGCGCATTCCCGCCATACAGTATATTGGTTTTGTACAAACGCAGCCAGTCTAATTGACCGTCTTCCGTAAAACTTTCATACGCGCGATACGCCGTTTCCCTATTTGGGGAATCGCTATACCCTATAAAATAACTGGGCAGCTTCTGGTAATAACTTGGGTCGGGATTGGGCGCATTGTCATAACCCATCCGGCTGTTGCCCATGCTGCCAAATTGATATGCAGCATTTGTATTCAATTCGATTTTTTCGGAAATATCCCAGAAATGGTTCAGCATAAAAACGGGTTCTTTTATTTCGCGTACGCGGGAATTTCTCATAATCCCATCTTGATTTCCCCAGTGAGAATTGTATCTACGCCCTTTCAAATCGATCACTTCCTGGGTGTTTACCGAAGATTTACCGCGCCGATTAGGCGTATAAAATGCCGAAAAATTAAGACTGTGAACCTCGTTTATCTTTTTTTCCACGGAAATAAAAATCGAATTGGCGTCATACAGACTTCCGTCCATATACCCTTGATTGCCGTAGCGGCGCGCGAGTGAAACGCTGTAGGCCCAGCCATTTTGATCAAGCCCAGAATTGTAAGAGCCTATAACGCGGCCTTTGTAGGTGCGGTTTGAAGAGGCGTAGGAAACCCGGCCGCCACTTCGGTATTTTGAGGCGCGCATGATGATATTGGTCGTTCCCGCTAGGCCGCCAAAGTTATAATCGCTCGCGGCAGTGCCCATAGTAAAAATCCGGTTGCGCTGCATATCATTGAGTCCGCCCCAGTTGCTCCATTGCGGTCTGCCGCTGTAGAGCTTATTCATCTCTATACCATTGATAAGGATTTTGCCCTTGTCACTGCCCAGACCCCTAGGGCGGAAAAAAGTTGCGCTAAAATCATAGGCGGCGGCTTTTAAAAAAGCATCTTTTGAGGCGGAAAGCAGTCCGGAAATGGTATAATCTGCATCGCCGGCATCTGCGTTTAGCTCTTGATCAGAAAGGCTGATCAGGCCTATTTGTAGCTGCTCTTCGGTCACATCTACCTCTAGCGGAATCGCGGGAATGTTTACCGGTTTTTCATTTTCAAAGAGAACCGGCAGACGTTGATCAATGAAATCTTCGTTTTCTACAAGCAAAATTTGATTGCCCGGTGGAAATTTTCCCTTCATGGAAAACGTGCCGTTTGCATCCGTTTTTGATGTAAAATGGGTATTTTCTAGCCGAATTTCAACATCTGGAATCGGTTTTCCGTTTACTGCATCAATCACTTTCCCCGAAATGATATAGGTCTGACCAAAGGCGCTCAGGCTGACAAAAAACAGGATAAAGTAGGGCAGGTGATTTTTTGCCATTCAGAGGATTTCGGTCGGTTGGTTCTTTAGAAGTATTTGTAGGTCAGGAAGTAATATATATTTATTATATTGACTTTAATAATATTTTAGCTGAACAACCAATCGACTACGAGCAAGTGCATTATAAACCCCTCTTTATCCTAATCATTTTTAGTGCTTTTCAGACCATTTTTGGCCAGAAAAAGCAAGATTTTAAAGTAATTACAGTCGCTTTTTACAATCTGGAAAACCTATTTGACACCGAAAATGACCCTATTACTTTTGACGATGACCGCACGCCAGACGGCAAAGACCACTGGACGGAAGCGATCTATGCTGAAAAATCAAAAAACATGGCTTTGGTCATTAGCCAGATAGGTGCGGAAGTAGCACAAACAAGTCCGGCGATTGTTGGCGTAGCCGAAATAGAAAACCGAAAAGTGTTGGAAGATCTGGTCAACCAACCGTCATTACGACCACATAAGTATGGAATCGTGCACTACGATTCGCCCGACCGAAGAGGCATAGATGTGGCGCTTTTATATCAAAAAGATATTTTTAAGGTCATAAAAAGCAAAGCGTATGAACTGGTGATTTATAAGCCAGAAGATCCAGATAAACGCGTATATACCCGCGACCAACTCTTGGTTTCTGGCGTGCTCGATGGGGATAAAATATATATTATTGTAAATCACTGGCCATCGCGGAGCGGTGGAGAGGCGGCCAGCAGTTATAAGCGGGAGGCCGCCGCAGTACTCAACCGGCGCATCATCGATTCATTACAAAACACTGCGCCAAATGCAAAAATTATGACCATGGGCGATTTTAACGACGATCCCACAAATGCAAGCGTTGAAAAAGTGCTGGGTGCTAAGGGTGAGAAAGGTGAAGTAAAGACATTGGGATTTTTCAATCCCATGGAAGTTATTTTTAAAACAGGCACCGGTACGCTCGCGTACCGCGACAACTGGAACCTTTTTGATCAGATCATTATTTCGAAGCCATTGCTGGACACTGATTTTAAATCTTACGGGTTTTACAAAGCGGGAATTTATAATAAAGCGTTTTTAAGCAATCCGGAGGGGAGATATAAAGGGTATCCTTTCCGAAGTTTTGCAAACGGAAACTATACCGGCGGCTATAGTGACCATTTCCCTGTCTATATTTACCTTATAAAACGGGTAAAATAGGTCGAAAAATGGCATTTTTACCTTCTAAAATCAATCTTTTTCTGGGTTATTTTCCAGTTCTTTCACCGTTTCCTTATTCTCTTCGGCCTTTTTTCTACGCTCTTCTAGCTCTTTCACTTCTTGAACGTAGGCCATTTCTGCATTTTTGTTCGGTACAATCTTATGTTTTGAAGCAAGGGCGTATTGTACGGTAATTTCAGCACCAAAAAAGAGGATAAGACAGGTATAGTTCACCCAGAGCAAAATAAGAACTATAGAAGCCGCACCGCCATAAACCGAAGCGGGATTGCCAACGGTAAAATAATAACCTAGTGCATACTCGCCTATCAGAAACAACACCGCGGTAATGGATGCCCCCAGAAAAGTGGTTTTGTAGCTCATGACCACATCGGGCAGGATTTTAAATATTGCGGCAAAAAGTGCAGCAATAAA